>JBAULD010000713.1:0-2342 GCA_049578005.1 Polyangiaceae bacterium | reverse complement strand
GCTCTGCCTGCGCCGCCGAGGCCGAAAGAATCAAGGGCGCGCATAGCGCGAGCAGTTCGCGGCGCATGCGTTTGCCCATCCTAGCCGAGACCGGCAACGCCGCGATGCGCGAGCGGCACCAGCCGTGACCGGCAACGCCGCGATGCGCGAGCGACGGGGCGTCAACGCGGCGCGGTGCGACCGGCGTTACCCAATTGGAGCGAACCTCCGTTCGCGCGAGGAGACGACCGCTTCCGGACAATCGAGCCCCGCCCGCATCGACGGCGCGAAGGTACGTCGCTTGCTCGCGTGCGCGTCATGCCCATCGCGACGACGCCGACGAAAAAGACGGAACTCCCGAATGACGCGACGCCCACAGCCGTGGCGACGCACCAAGAGGCCGCCCATGGCGTCGGCGGAAAGCCGCGCGAGCCGCAACCAGCAGACGCGGCCGACGACCCCTACGACAACGTGGCCTGCACGGACTAACCCTTCCATAGCCGGCTCTGCTCGAGGAGCTTGGCGACGAGCGCGGTCCATCCCGTCTGAGCACGCGCGCCGAGGCCCTCCCCCGTGTCACCGTGGAAGTATTCGAAGAACGTCACGTGGTCGCGGAAATGCGGGTCTTTCTGAAGGCGCTGGTTCGGGCCGTGCGCCGGCCTCGTGCCCTCGGCGCCGGCCAAAAAAAGCGAGATGACGCGGCGGGAGAGCTCGTTCGCCACCTCCCCGAGGGTCATCTTGCGCCCCGACCCCGTGGGGCATTCCACCCGGAACGAATCCCCGTAGTATCGATGCAGCCGCTGCAGCGATTCGATCAACAGGTAGTTCACGGGTAGCCATACCGGGCCGCGCCAGTTGGAGTTTCCTCCGAAGAGACCGGTCTGGCTCTCGGCGGGCTCGTACTGCACGCGGAAGACTTGACCGTCGATGACGAGCTCGTACGGCTCGGCAGCGTAGGCTCGCGACAGCGAGCGGACTCCGTACGGCGACAGAAACTCCTCGGACGAGAGCATGCGGCCGAGGATCCGCGACAGGCGTTCTCGCGGGACCAGCGATAGGAGACGCCGCTCGCCCTGTCCGGGGATTTCCATCAACGGACAGTGGTCGGCCAGTTCGGGGCGGTTCTCCAGAAGCCAGCGCGCTCGACGCCAGAACGCGCCGAAGCGATCGACCGTGTCCGGCTCGAGCACGGTCACCGCGAAGAGAGGCGTGATGCCCACCATCGAGCGCACTCGTACGGGGAATTCCCCGCCCGCTCGGCGCATGACGTCGTAGTAAAATCCGTCGTTCTCGTCCCACAGGCTGACGTGCCCGCCCATGCGGTTCATCGCGTGCGCGATGAGGAGGAAGTGCTCGAAGAACTTGTTCGCGACGTCTTGGTAGCTCGCGTTCTCGCGCGCGAGCTCGAGCGCGATATCGAGCATGTTCAAGCAGTACATCCCCATCCAGCTCGTGGCGTCCGCCTGTTCGAGCACTCCCCCGCCGGGAAGCGGGCGGCTTCGGTCGAAGAGCCCGACGTTGTCGAGTCCCAGGAAGCCGCCCTCGAAGACGTTCCGGCCCGCGGTGTCCTTGCGATTCACCCACCAGGTGAAGTTGAGCATCAGCTTGAGAAAAACCGACTCGAGAAAGGCGCGGTCGCTGCGGCCCGTCGTGCGCCGCTCGATTTGGTACACGCGGTACGCCGCCCACGCGTGCACCGGCGGGTTCACGTCGCCGAGTTGCCATTCGTAAGCCGGCATCTGGCCGTTCGGGTGCATGTACCACTCGCGCACGAGCAGCGTGAGCTGTTGCTTCGCGGACTCCGCGTCGACCAGCGCCAGCGGGATGCAATGGAACGCGAGGTCCCACGCCGCGTACCAGGGGTACTCCCACTTGTCGGGCATCGACAGAACTTCGCTATTGTAGAGGTGCCGCCACTCGTGGTTTCGCCCGTGGCGTCGTTCGGGAGGAGGCGACGGCTGGGAGGGATCGCCTCGGAGCCAGCGCTCGACTTCGTACCCGTAATATTGCTTGGTCCACAGCAGGCCGGCCACGGATTGGCGGAAGACACGCCGCTCGTCTTCACCGAGGTTACGCGGCGTGATGGCTTCGAAAAATTCGTCGGCCTCTCGGCGGCGCCGTTCGAAGATCCGGTCGTGGTCGGAGAAGGCGTGCGGCCGCGCGCTGCTCGTGTATCGCAACCGGACCGTCTCGCTTTCGCCGGCCTGGAGCCAGACCGATACACGAGCCCCGACCTTCGTTCCGGACGGAGACGGACTGACGGCGTCGCGGCGGCGGTGAACGATCGCTTCGTGGAATGCGTCCTTCACGTGAGCGGCCGCGTTGCGCGAGCCCCAGAGTCGCTCCGCGTTGGACTCGTTCTC
>JBAULD010000712.1:0-10168 GCA_049578005.1 Polyangiaceae bacterium | reverse complement strand
GGACCACGTTCGTTTCCAGCCGGCAAACAAGAACATGGCGCCTATCTACGTGCGTGCGGCGGACTTCAAACCAACCATGCTCCTCGGTGTCGTGGTCGGCGTGTATCGAAGGGTTTAGTAGCCACTGATGAGTCGCATCGCTCCTTGACCGGCCGTCGCCGCGGACGTTACCGTTCGACCCGGCGATGCGCGTCTCGAACCCCGCTTTCGGGATGGCCCTCTGGGGCGCGCTCTGCGGGTGCGGGGGAGTACAGTACACGGTCGTGGCGAACGCTGCGGCATCCCGCGTGGAGGAAGCCAGGGAGGTTGGCGCCGAGCAGCTTGCCCCGTTCGAGTACTACTGCGCGCGGGAACACCTCGAGCAGGCCCAGATCGAGGCGTCGGAGGCGAGTTACTCGGACGCCGTGAATTTTGCTCGCGAGGCTGAGCAGTACGCGGGCAAGGCCATCGAGCTTACCCATGCTGCCCGGCGCGCCAGGCCATGAACGGCCTATCCCCCACGTGGGGCGTCGCATGTGCGTTCCTTGCTTGCGCGTGTTCTCAGGGCCCGGCCCTTCGGGGTCGCATCCGAGGGCTGACGACGACCGTTGAAGACGCGCTCAAGAACGGTGCAATACGATGTGCGCCCCGCGAGCTGGCAATCGCGAAGAGTCAGCTCGAATTCGCGGAAGTCGACTTGAATCAAGGGGACCTCGAAAGCGCGCGAGGGCACCTTGCAAAGGCGGAACCGAACGCTCAGGCGGCTTTCACGATGAGCCCTCCGGACCGCTGCTCCTCCCGGGAATTCATCGAGGTCGAGCCGCCCGGCCGGGACACCGACGGTGACGGCATCCCAGACTCCCGAGACAGTTGTATGAACGAGCCGGAGGACAAGGACGGCTACCTCGACGACGACGGCTGCCCCGATCCGGACAACGACGCGGACGGCATCGTCGATGCCAAGGACACTTGTCCCAACGCGCCGGAAGACCTGGACGGCTTTCAGGACGACGACGGTTGCCCGGACCCCGACAACGATGGTGATCAGATCGTCGATCTCGACGACTACTGCCCGAATACGCCCGGCGTCTCCGGCGGCGACAAGCCAGGTTGTCCGAAAAAGGAGTCCCTTATTGTCGTAACGGAAAAGGAGATCCGAATCACTCAACAAATCCAGTTTGAGTTCAACAAGGCAGTGATCCGGCCGGGTATCAGCTACAAGGTCCTCGATGAGGTCGCGAGCGTGCTCAATGACAACCCCACGATAGATCTCGAAGTGCAAGGACACACCGACAGCGTCGGGGGCGACTCCTACAATATGAGGTTGTCCCAGGAGCGCGCCGAAGCCGTGCGAGCCTACCTCCTTGCCAAGGGTATCGCGGGGCGGCGTCTGCTCGCCAAGGGATACGGCCTGCACCAGCCGCTCGTGCCCAACGACACGGCCGCGAATCGCGAGCTGAATCGGCGCGTCCAGTTCATACGCACGGAGTCGAAGCCTAGCTCCCGGAGCGAAGACACTTCCAGCGGTGTTCTCGCTCGGTAGGTCTCCGCGTTTCATACCCCCAAAAGACGGTGAACTGCTTTATGCTCGCGCGCTGCCGGAGGAATACCTAAGTGCACTCCACTCTGCTCGCCGCCGTCATGCGGCGCGTCTTTCTGAGCCTTGTCGTGGCTTCGGTAACGTTCGTAGCGCTACCTGCGATGGGCTCCGATCCGGCGACCGAAGGGCAAGCCCAGGCGCTCCAGAGGAGGGCTATCGAAGAAGACAGCCTCAACGTCAACTATCCAGCGGCGATCAAGAAGCTGGCGACTGCCATCAGCAGGTGCACCGGCGACAAGTGCGCCGCAACGTTGAAGGGAGCCTTGTACCGCGACTTGGGGGCCATGCTGATCCTCAGCGGCTCGGTCGAGGACGGACGCGCGGCTTTCGTCAAAGCACTTGGGTTCGACCCATCACTCGAACTCGACCCTTCCTACAAGAGTCAGGCGCTCGAGGGGCTTTGGAACGACGCGAAGAGGCGGGCCGGCGGCGGATCCCCGGGGGGCCCCGGTAACCAAGTGGGGGCGGCGCCGGAAGCGGGGGCCGGAGCGCCCGCGGCGGGGGATTTCGCGCATGTTCCAGCGGCAGCTCAGCTCGTTCGCACGCCGCTGCCCGTCTACGTGGAGTACGTCGGAACCGAGAAGTTGCTTCGCGTGGTCGTCAAATACCGCGGCGCAGGGATGACCGATTGGAAGCCGATCGAGCTCCGCAAAGTGGAGACCGGCTACGGAGGCCTGATCCCGTGCAACGACGTCGGTGAGGGCGTCGTCCAGTATTACATCCAGGGGTACGGCACATCCGACGATCCGGTCGCCAGCTCCGGGAGCCGCAGCAGGCCTTATAGCGTCCCCATCAAAGCGCAACTCGCCGGCGCCGGGCCGAGCCTCCCCGGGCAGGGGCCCCCCAAGCAGTGCGCCGAAAGCGCTGCCATGAGTGACTGCCCCCCGGACTTCCCGGGCTGCCACATCCAGAAGAAGGGAGGCGGCGAGGAGTGCAAGAAGAACAGCGAGTGTGAGAGCGGGCAGTGCACGGAAGGCGCCTGCGTCGAAAAGAAGGGCGACGGCGAGAACTGCGAGAAGGATAGCGAGTGCTCGAGCGGCTCCTGTTCGGACGACAAGTGCACCGCGCCCAAGAAGGGTGCCGACGAATCGTGCGAAAGCGACGACGAATGCGCGAGCGGCACGTGCGCCGACGGCAAGTGCAAAGGCGAGGGCACGAAGAAGGCGAGCGGGCCCAAGTTTCGAAGGATCTGGGTCGGGCTCGCCGTGAGCCTCGACGTGATGTCCCTGCCGCAGGCCGAGAATGCGTGCAAACTAAACATCGGCGGTACCGGACCGGGCAACAGTGCGGGCTACGAATGCGTCGATCCGACCACCTCCGCCAACTTTCCCGGATCGGGCCCGAACGCAAAAGCGATCAACGCGAGCATCCAGAGCGGGCCGAACGAAGGCGACTCCGTCGGCGGCGGCCTCCTTCCTACGAATCTTCGGCTGCTGGTGAGCTTCGACTACGCGCTCACGACGAACATGCTGATCGGAGCGCGCGCCGGCTACGTTCTGAACACCGACCCCGCATCGTCGCCCGGACCGAACTTTCCGCCCATCCACCTCGAAGCACGCTTCACGTACCTTTTCGGGAAAGACGCCATTCTCAACCCCATTGCGCCGCTCCTTCTCGTGGCGGCCGGGGTCAGCGAATTCGACGCAAACATTGGAGTCCAGGTCGCGCTGTCCAACGGAAAGGCCCAAAATGAAAATGCATGGCTGACGGCGGGGCCCGTGTTCGGAGCCCTCGGGGCGGGGGCGCGCTTTCTCGTCGGAAAGAACTTTGCCATCACGGCCGTCCTCAAAGGCCAGGCCGCGATCGGCTCGCCGTCGTGGCTCGTAGGGTTTGCCCCCGAGGTCGGGGGGCAGTTCGGGTTCTGAGGAGCGACCGTTCTTCGATCAGATCATCCTGAGCGATCCTGAACCCGTACGAGGAAAGGCGCTCTCGAGTTTGTGCACGTCGTCGCTCGTGAGAACGACGTCCGACGCGCCGACGAGCTCTTCGACGTGCGCGATGCGCGCCGCCTTCGGAATCGTGAACACGCTCGGATGGCGAAGCAAGAACGCGAGGGCGATCTGGTGGGGCGTCGCCCCTCGGGCCTTTGCCACTTCCGAAAGCACGTGGCCGGGCGCCGTGCGCGACGAAGGAAATCTTCCCGCGCCGAACGGGCTGTACGCGACGAGCGCGACGCCGTGCGTCTGGCACCAGGGCAAGACCGCGCGCTCCGCGCCGCGCTCGTTCAGGTGGTAGAGCACCTGATTGCATGCGATTCGTCCTGGTCCCGCAATCTCGAGTGCCGCGTCGAGGTCGGCGACGTCGAAGTTGCTCAATCCCCAGGAGCGGACCTTTCCGTCGCGGCGTAGCTGTTCGAACGCGCGGATCGTATCGACCAGGGCGTGCGTGCCAGGCCAGTGGAGGAGATAGCAATCGAGCCGGTCGGTACGCAGCCGGCGGAGGCTTTTGTCACAGGCGCGGAGCGTGCCTTCGTATGTGGCGTGCTCCGGAACAACCTTCGAAACGAGGAACACTTCGTCGCGTCGACCGGCGATGGCCTCGCCGACGAGCTCCTCGACTTCTCCCGACCCGTACAGCTCCGCCGTGTCGATATGCGTGAGCCCGAGATCGAGGCCGCGGCGCAGCGCTGCGATCGCCTCTGCGCGATCGTCGCGTTCCATCTTCCACGTCCCCTGACCAATCGAAGCGACTTCTCCCACGTGCCCAAACGCGCGATGGTGCATGTGTCCCAGCATACCGATGCGCGAAGAAGGGGGTAGGCAGCGAGCGATGCCCACTGGACGTAAACCATCAAGCGCAGACGTAGTAGGCCTCGCGTCCCCCATGGATCCGCTCGGCGGAACGGAGCGACCGTCCATCGAAGCGGCTCGGCGCAGGCTCGGCGGCCGCGCGAACGTTCCCTCGCACCGTGCGCCGGGCTCGGTCGTACAAGTCCGGCTTCTCGGCGCTGAACGCACGAAAGGCGTCCTGCTCTGGGCATCCGAACGTCACTGTGACGTCTGGTTCGAGGACGGCGTGGCTCGCCGCGCGCGCATCCACGCGATTACGCCCTGTGTTGGGCCAACGCCCGCGGCGCTTCTCTGCGTTGCGGGTGAAATTCGGCTGTTTGCTTCGCTCGCCGAAGGCGAGAGCGTGCGCTGGCAGCGCGGTGCCGAAGTGGCCGAGGGGTGCATCGTGGAGAAATGCCGCTACGGCGCGATCATCGTCTCGCGTGACGGAAGAGTCGTCGCCGTCGGGTTCCGAAAGCTCTGGCCGGTGGTCGTGCGCGGCGTGGCGTGAACTTGGTGCATCACGCCTCGGGTGCGTCACGAATCTATCGCGGCCGAGACCAGCGTCGAAGGCGGAAGAGCCCGAACGCTGCTGCGACCAGCGTGATGGCCATCGCGCTGACGTTACGTACGCGCCGCCTTCCCGAGTTGCGCTCTCCACTCGGGGCTGTCGCGCACGGCCGGTCCGCTCCCGGGGAATGGCCGAGCACGATCTCGAGCAGCGCCCGCCTCGCTTCGAAGAAGGAGGAGCCGCGCGCGCTCCAACTCGGCGGACTCCCACCGACGGCGCTTCCGAAAGCCCTCGGAATCAGCGAATGCGTCACGGCGCCGGCGCGCGCCGGGTCGCGCGCGCGCGCCAGCTGAACGTAGCCGGCGTCCTCGATTCCGCGACGCCAATTCTTGAGGCGGATCGACGGGAAGACCCCCTCGAATCCGAACGAATGCTCCTGGAATCGATCGAGCTGCGCACCGGGATAAACGAGCAGGCCATCGCCGTTGGCCCAATCGCCGTCACGGTTGCGCAGTGTCTCCGGCTCGACGAACGGATCGAGCGGCTCCGCCCCACGCTGGCCGTACCAGTGCACTGACTCCCAATAGAACCAGCGAGGCACCTCGTACATCGCGCTGAGCCATCCGTTGACCCTCGGCGAAATCGCGTCGGCGTCCAACAGGAACGTCCCCGTGCGGGGCAAGACCCCGTTGTAGACCCACACGCTCTTGCCGAGCCCGGATGCCGCTCGGGCCCGGCCCATCTCGTACGCTGCCTGGACGATTGCGATGTCCACCGGCTGCGACGTCGGGTCCTCCGAGCACGTCCATCCCACCCGGAGGAGGCGGGCGTTCCCGTCGCTGGACGCCTGCAGCCGCGAGCGCCAGCCGGCCCCCCAGGGGCTCGCGCACTGTTCGTCCGCCGCATAGAGGAAGACATCATGGCCGTCGAAGAGTTTCGCGCCGGCGATCGCGTCGGCAATGGCACTCGCGCGCACGAGTGCCCGGTCGTCGGGCGGCCCAAGCGCCCCGTACGCACCCACGCTGAGGACGTCGTCGCCCAGGCCCATCGCAGGCCCCTCGTAGCCGCGCTCGCGCGTGTAGAAGGTGCCCTCGAGCGCGCCGCGCTGGCGCCAGACGTCCTCTGGCGACGTGACGTCGTGCAATGGCGCTATTCGGTGGGCGTGAAGCAGTTTCCACAGATGCATCTCCGCGCCCGGCCCGACGCGCTTCGCCAGTTCGTCCCGATCGTAAAAGAGCATCGTGCCCGCGGTTCGGTCGGGCAAACGGGCATCCGCGACTTCGAGATCCACGGGGATTTCGGCGAGCGCGCGCGGCCCGTCGTGGACCTCGATGTGTCCCCGGTATGACCCCGGCGGCTGTTCGGCGGAGACGTGAAGATCGATCCAGACGATGCCGTTCGTGTTCGGCTGAATCCTCATTGGATATTCCTTCGACGACGAAGCGAACTCCACGGGGATGAGCGCATCCGGGACCGGGCCGACCCACGCTTGCGGAGGAGGCGCGGCGCCTTTTTCCCATCCGAGCGACTCGCCTGGCGTACGCCCACCCGATGCCCGGCGGACCACGATGAAGTGCTCGACGAAGCGCTCGATGGCCCCTCGATGGCGGGTGCGATCCAACTCCGCCGCACCGTCGACGATCGCAGCACCGTCCGGGCCGCTCAAGCGCGCGAGGTCGACCGTGGCTGCGTCGATCGGCTCGCGATCGGCCTCGACGACCACCTGGAGTGCAACGGATTCATTTCGCATGGCAAACAGCCGAACGGATTCACCTGGATGCCAAACCGGATTGTCCACGCCCCGCTCGAAATCGGTCGCCGTCGCGTCTCGGCGGATCTTCTCGCCGTCATCGATGACCCACGCGTTTGGTGCGGCCCGAGCGAGCGCCGCAGCGAAGAGCGTGGCAGCCAGCGCGCTCCACGTACCACTGCGCATTTCCGTCGCCCACAAGCGTGGGCGTGGCGGAGCTCCGCGTCGAGTGGCTAGACCCCGAAAACCCCCGAAGAAGCGGCCTCAGTCCTCGTCCTTCGTGAGGCGAGCGCACGCTTTCAGGTAGTCGTCCGGCTCGTCGATGTCCCTGGCGTCGACTTCCGCGCGAACCCCGGGGTCGATTTGATCGATGACCTCTTCGAGTAGGTCGCCGGGATCGACGTCGTAATGTTCGCAGAACTCCGACCACGATTCGTACACGGGGTCGCCTTTTTGAGGCTTGACGCCCGTCACCCGCCCGTCCTCGTGGACCTCGACGGTATCAGGCATTTCGTCGTCATCCAGTTCCAGGGTCAGCATGATCGCTTTCAGAGCGAGAGCGGCGCAGGCCGTCCAGCCCGCGTCCGTCAGATCACCGCATCTTTGATCGCCTTGATCGGTCTCGCTCGGACTCCTTTGCTAGCAGGCTTGGCGGCGAACATCTGCTTCTCTTTGGTGAAGGGGTTGATCCCCTCGCGCGCAGGGCGAGCCGGCTTTTTCACGACCACGAACTTGGCAAAGCCCGGTAGGACGAAAATGCCGTTCTTCTTGAGCTCTCGATGACCAAGATCCACCAGAGTCTCCACCACCTGCTTGACCTGCTTTCGGGAAATCTCCTCTCCAATCGCGTCGGTCACAGCCTGGAGGATGTCGCTCTTGGAGAGGGGTTTCTTCTTCGCCGCGTTGGATTTCGCCATGTTCGAGTCTCCCTTTGCCGCGAGAAGAGCGCTGCCCTTGCCGCGGAGTCAACAGAAACAGCGATTCATTCGCCGCTCCGCGCGGCCGGCAATAGCACAGCCCCAGCCACGCCGTGCACGATCCTCCACGAACGGGAACGGTTTCCGACGACTCGCCGCCGGCGCTGCCTGAAGTCATTGTAGGAAATCTGCGACCCCAAAGGCGCAAGGGAGCGCACACGGGAGCAGGCGCTGCCGACGCAAGTCGACGCGACCGTCGCATGGGAGCGCGTGCCTTTTCGGCTGAACTGGCGTACTTTGCGTACCAATCGTATTGGGCTTCCTCCACTCTGCGAGCACGATGGGCCTATCGTGAACGTTCGTCGCGCGTCGCTGCTCTCGATTTCCCCTGTTGCCGACACGGCAACCGATCTCACGCCTGCGTCACGGCCTCGCGGCGTGCCGTCTCCCGTCGCCCCGCATCCGCGCCGCGACGAGAGAGCGGGCCTGAAGATCGTGGACATCACCGAGTTCTATTCGGAGAGGGGCGGAGGAATTCGGAGCCATCTGACGAATCGGGGTCGCTTCCTCTCCGAGCACCACTGCCGCCACTGCGTCATCGCCCCTGGACCCCACGATGACGACGCCCTCGTATGCAGCGAGGTCGCCTCGGGCGGCCGATCTCGTCTCGTTCGCTTCGCGGGCCCCACACTCCCTTACGATCGTACCTATCACTTGCTGCACCGGGTCGACAGGATTCGCCAGCGCGTTCGAGCCGAGCGGCCCGACGTGCTCGAAGCGCATTCCCCTTATCTCGCAGCAGCAGCGGTCGCGGCTTGCGGTCGCGGTGCCGCACGCCTGAACACGACGTTCTGGCACTCCGATCACGTTGGCGTCTACATCGAGCCCGCGCTGACCAAACATCTTGGAGGGAACGCCGCGCGCATCACCGCGAACATGCTCTGGCGGGGCGTCCGCGCCATCCTTTCGCCCTTCGACGCCACCTTCGCTGCCGGCCGCGCGCAAGCAGAGCATCTACGCGCCGCGGGCGTGCCTCGCGTCATTCACGCGCCCTTCGGCGTCGACACGCGCACGTTTCGCCCCTCCGCTCGATCGAACGATTGGCGCCGCAAATGGCTCGGCGACGAGCACGACGGCGCGGCCCTCCTCGTGGGTGTGGGCCGGTTCGCGATGGAGAAGCGGTGGGACGTCGTGCTCGAGGCCTTCGCTCGCCTCAGGTCGCGCCGCAAGGCCGTACTCGTGCTCTTCGGCGATGGGCCCGAGCGTCTCGCCCTCGAGAGCAGCGCGTCGAGCGGCGTTCGATTTGCAGGCTTCGAGCAAGACCGCTCGCGCCTCGCGACGGCCCTCGCGAGCGCAGACGCCCTCGTCCATGGCTCGCCCTACGAGACATTCGGAATCGGAATCGCCGAGGCCGTCGCCTGCGGTCTTCCCATCGTAGTGCCCGATGCCGGGGGCGCGGCCGAGCACGCGGAGTCTTCGTGCTCCGAGACCTATCGCAGCCTCGACGCGGCGGCGTGCGCGGCGGCCATCGAGTCGATCTTGAATCGCACCTCGCGCCGGACTCGAGCGCTGGACGCGGCTGCGCGGGCCCGCACGGTGGAGCAGCATTTTCAGCACGTCCTCGGGGTGTACGGCGATCTCTTGCGCGAATTGAAGCGGTAGCCAGGCCCCGTCTCCGAACGGTGCGCGGACCGTGCGTCGGCGCGCGCGAGACGAAACGAGACCGATCGTCAGACGTCCACGTCCACGTCCACGACGGCCTTCGATGGCCCAGCGGATATACGGGCTGGGCTACGCGAACCCCAAAGATTCAAGAGTGCTGGCAGCATCAAGAGCGCCCCGCTCAGGCAGGCGGCCTCGCCACAGACCGCGAGCCGCCCGAACGACTCCAACGCTTGAAAGTCGGCAAAAAGCATCGAGCTATACCCGACGATGGTCGTGAAGCTGCATAGCGCGACCGCGCCGCCGACGCGCAGCAGGCCCCCCGCGACATCCCCGTTCATCAGCCGAGAGCGGTCGTACACGTTGAATGGATACTCGCACCCGATGCCGAACGTGATCGGCAGGGTGATGAAGTTCACGTAGTTGAGCTTCTCACCGGCCCAAGCTGCCGTACCGACGAGCCACGTCACGCCCATGATCAGAGCGGCGAGGACCGAAACCGCCCCCCGCACGTCGTGCGTCGCGACCAGCACGACCACCGTGACGGCGAGGAGGGAAGCCAACGTCGCCCTCGGTCCGTCGATCTCCATCGACCGAATCATCTCGGCGAACACGGTGGAGCGGCTCGCCGTCTGGACGACGCTGCCGTCCGGAAGCCTGACATTATCGGTCGCCTTCGCCATCCGAAGCAGATTGTGCCCGTCCGCGAAGACGACGTCGTTCTTGTATTTCACGTAGAAAACGGTGCCGACGCGACCGTCGTTCTCCTCGAAGCGGCGCCGAAGCAAGACGGGCAAGTCTTTGGCTCGGAGTACGTGCAGCGTCTCCGGAGGGCGAAGCTCCAAGACACGCGCCCGCTCGTCGCCGGGAAGCCCGTCGAGAACGGCCGGGGTCAGCCGGTCGCGGATCTGGTCGAGGATGACGAGCTTTTGCCTTTGCTCTTCTTCCGACCCGGGCAGCAGATCGGATACGGTCGAAATA
>JBAULD010000711.1:0-12299 GCA_049578005.1 Polyangiaceae bacterium | reverse complement strand
CGTCGGGGGCGGAGCGGGCTGCGGCTTGGCAGCGGACGGGTCTCCCGGAAGGGGCGCCCTGTCGTGGCATCCTGCGAAAACCGCGATCACGAGAGCGGCTACGGAGGGCAGTCTCATCGGACGCGCTGAGGGTAAGGGGCACCAGGCGATACGCCAAGGACCTCCGAAGGCGTGATGCTAAGGTTTTTCCGGATGGCACTGCCCCCCGAAGTCGAATCGTCGATCGATCGCGCGGTGGACGACTGCGCAGACGATCTCTTGGCCCTCGCCCGTCGCATCCATGCGAACCCCGAGCTTCGGTTCGAGGAGTACAAGGCCAGCGGCTGGATCGCCGAGTTTCTCGCGGGACGCGGGCACGCGGTCGAACGGGGCGTGGCGGGAATGCCGACCGCGCTGCGCGCGCGGGCGGGATCGGAAAACGGGCCGCGCATCGCCATCCTCGCGGAATACGACGCCCTTCCGGGCGTAGGCCACGCCTGCGGGCACAACCTCATCGCCGCGGGCGCGGTCGGCGCATTCGTGGCGGCGGCGGCGGTCGCGGGCGCCCAGGGCGGCGAAGTGGTCTTCCTCGGAACTCCGGCCGAGGAGGGCGGGGGAGGCAAGATCGAGATGATCAAAGCGGGCACATTTCGAGGCGTCGACGCCGCCATGATGTTCCACCCGTTCGACCGCGACCTGCTCGCGCACCGAGCCCTTGCCTCCGTCTGGCTGACGTTCGACTTTCGCGGGACGCCCTCCCATGCGGCTCTCGCTCCACAGGCAGGGCGAAGCGCGCTCACGGCCTGCCTCGACACATTTCGCCTCATCGATGGGCAGCGCGTCCATTTCGGCGACGGCGTGCGCGTCCACGGCTTCGTGACCGATGGCGGTCAGGCCGTCAACATCGTCCCCGAGCACGCGTCGTGCGAGTTCAGCGTTCGCGCGCCCGAGGGGCGCGAGCTCGAACGGGTGAGAGCCATCTTCGAGCGATGCGCGCGGGCGGCGGCGATGGCGAGCGACGTGGCAGTCGAGATCAACACGCGGCACGGCTACCGTGACATGGTCAACAACATGGCCCTCGCGCGCCGCTTCGGGGGGCACTTGCGGGCGCTCGGTCGGGTCGCCCGCGAGCAGGACAGCCGCGTCGGTGCAGGCAGCACCGACATGGGCGACGTCTCCCATGTCGTTCCTTCCATCCATCCGTGGCTCGCCATCGTCGACGAGGGGGAGGCGCTCTGTCACGAGCATCGGTTCGCCGAAGCCGCCGGTACCGACGCCGCCGGGCGCACGGCCGTTCTTGCGGCCAAAGCGATGGCGCGGACGGCGGTCGAGCTCATCGCCGATGCTTCCCTCCGGGCCGAAGTCAGCGCGGAGTGGCGCGATCGAGCATCGTGACGTCGATGCGACGCCGGTGCGCGTGCCGCAATACGAGCTGCACGAGCTCACGACCGCGCGCCACTTGGGGCAGCTTCTCGAAGCTTCCGTCCCAAAGCTCGACGGCGATCTGCGCGTCGTCCACCACCACGCGCAGGACCTGCGCCCACCCCCAGCGTCGCGCCCTCGGGATACCGAGGGGCAGCAGGTAACGCGCTTCCAGCCACTCGTCGCTCACGAGCACCCCTCGCATGTGGGTCCGGAGGACGGTCGCGAGAGCGCTCACGAAGACCACGGCCGCGAGGACGCCGGCCGGCACCGGCCGGTCGCGGTCGCCCTCGACCGCCCAGGCGAAGAGCCGCGAGTTCGAGGGGGCGACTGCGTACGCGTAGATCACGGCGGCGCCGAGCGCCGAGGCCCCGAGCAAGTAAAGCGCGGACGGCACGCGCGACCGCAGGGGCGGCCCGAACTTCACGCGCGCCGCGCTCGGCGGCGAGTAGCTCATTTCGAAGCGCGCGATGCTTCCGTTGACGTCCGTGATGCTGTCTCGGTCGCGCTCGGCAGTCTTCGGCGACGGGCTCTCCTCGGGTCGCGGCGGGGAGGCGGGCGTCACAGAGGGATTATAGGCACGTTGCAGAGCCGCCGTCCCGCCTTGGGACGACGGGAGTGGAGGCCGGCCCCATGCAAGCGCGCCTCCGGCCGGAGGGTTTACGGGGGGGAGCGGCCGCGCTCCGCCCTCGAGCCGCGGCGCGAGTGGTCGAAATCGCGTCAGCCGGAGCGGAGCCCCGAAGTGATTGAACCACAGGCCACGCCGGAGGGGCGGAGCGGAGGCAGTACAAGATAAGATACCTCCGATGACAGCCAACCCTGCGCCGATCCCGTTTGCCTCCGCCGAGTGGTGCGCCGCCTTCGCGGACGCCATCAACGCCAACCCTGGCTATCGAGCCGCTGCCAAGGATTGGACGCACGGCGCCGTCGCCATGGTCGTGACCGCCGAGCCCGCGATCGGGATCGCCGAGGACACGGGGATTTGGCTCGATGTCGACCGGGGCGCGTGTAGGGGATGGCGCCTCGTATCCCGCCAGGAGGCCGACGCCGCTCCGTTCGTCATCGTTGCGAGCCACGCGCGATGGAAGGAAGTGATCCGCAAGCAGCTCGATCCCACCAAGGGGATGATGCAGAACAAACTGAAGGTCACCAAAGGCCACATACCGACGATCGTGAGGTACGTGACGGCCAACAAGGAGCTCGTGGAATCGACATCGCGGGTGCCGACCAAGTTCGCCGACGACTGATCGATCAGAAACAGAACTTGACCAAAGCACACGAGTTCTTCGATCATCACGATCGTGAATGCGCACGCAGCGCCTGCGGTGGTGCTGGTCGCGGATGACGAGCCGACGATGCTGGAGCTCGTCGCGAGCCACCTGCGGTCGGTAGAACAGCCCAAGTTGGAAGTGATCGAAGCGTCCGACGGAGACGAAGCGTGGAGGCTCGCCCGCGAGCGGCTGCCCGATCTCGTCGTCCTCGACGTGATGATGCCCGGCATGAGCGGCTGGGAGGTGTGCCGCAAGATCCGCCAAGATGCCGGGCTTGCTCACACCGGAGTGCTGATGCTCACGGGCATCGGCGAGAACCTGAACGAGGCGACCAGCCCCCTCTTCGGCGCCGACGAGTACATCGACAAGCCGTTCGATTTCGAGCGGCTCGACGAGAAGGTCAAGAGCGTACTCAGGAGGCGAGCCGCCCAGCGCGAGTCGGTTCCAAGGCCACGCGCGGGCGCGTCCCGTTCGTCGGCGGCCAGCAACGGCTTGGGATCGCACGCCGCCAAGGCGGCCGAACACGGGCAGGCGAAGGCGTTCGCCGTCTCGACCAAGAAGAAGAAACCGAATCGGAAAGCGGATAATCCCGCCAAGGTAGAGAAAGGAAAGTTGAAGATGGCTGCGAAAAAAGGCGCCAAAAAAGTGGCGAAGAAGACTGCAAAGAAGGTGGCAAAGAAGGCAAAGAAAGGGGCGAAGAAGGGGCGCGGCTAAACGGAGCGGAATCTCGATCGAGATATTCCCCTTCGGGGGACTGTTTCGCCGGCGCACGCAGATTCTGGCGCCTGCGCACACTGAGGGGGCCGCGGCGAGGACGCCGCTTGCTTCGAGCTGGGCTTGGGGTAATGCCTGAGATCCATGCCCAGCCCCTTCAAGGAAGAGCATCAGCACTTCCGGAGCACAGTGCGCCAGTTCTGCGAGCGCGAGCTGGCGCCGAACGCGTCAGAGTGGGAGCGAGACGAGCTCTTTCCCAATTGGGTATTCAAGCGGGCGGGCGAGCTCGGGATCTTCGGTGCGCACTACCCAGAAAGCGTGGGGGGCGCAGGCGGGGACTTTTGGTTCAGCGTGGCCAAGAGCGAGGAGCTGCCGCGTTGCCGAATGGCCGGCGTCGCGATGGGCCTGCTCGTGCAATCCGACATGGCCACGCCGGTCATCAACGACCTCGGCACCCTGGAGCAACAATCGGAGTTTCTCACCCCCGCAATCCGGGGCGAGAAAATCGCGGCCCTCGCCGTGAGCGAGCCGAACGCCGGCAGCGACGTTGCCGCCATCGAGACCGTCGCCAAGAGAGACGGCGACGACTACGTCATCGACGGCAGCAAGACGTTCATCACCAACGGCACGCGCGCCGACTTCGTCACGCTGCTGGCGAAGACCGATCCGGCCGCAGGCGCACACGGCTGTAGCTTCTTTCTCGTTCCCACCTCCACCAAAGGGTTCGTCGTCGCGAAGAAGCTGAAGAAGATCGGCAACCATTCGAGCGATACCGCGGAGCTTCACTTCGAAGGGATGCGCGTCCCGAGCCGATACAGGCTCGGCGAGGAAAACATGGGGTTCATGTACCTCATGCAGAATTTCCAGAGCGAACGCATCATTGCGTGCACGAGCGCCGTCGCGAGCGGCGATCGCATGCTGGAAGACGCCATCCGGTACGGACGCGACCGGAGCGCGTTCGGCAAGCCGATCATCAAGCGCGAGTATTGGCAGCACAAGATCGTCGACCTCACGGCAAAGCTCGAGGCCGCCCGGTCCCTCTCCTACCGCGGGGCCGAGGGCTACAACGAAGACAAATACGTGAGGGCCGGCGAAGTCTCGCTCGAGACGGTCAAGCTCATTAGCCTTGCGAAGGTGTTCGCCGGCGATGCGATGACCGAAATCGCCGATCAGTGCCTACAGATTCACGGCGGCTGGGGGTACACGGAGGAGTTCCCGATCGCACGGGCGTGGCGCGATCAGCGGCTGTTTCGCATCGGCGGAGGGACGACCGAAACGATGCGCTACTACCTGGCGAAGCTGATGGGCCTCTGAGCCCCCTGAGCCACTGCTGATTGGTCTAAGCCACGGGGAAAGCCTCCCGGAAGGCCCGTATCGTCGCGATCTCGTCGTACGCGTGCGTGAAGCCGGTGGCTTCTCGGAAGGCTCGCGCATCGGCGACGACCGGGTACTTCACGTGCGAGAGCGCCCCCGTCGGGAGCTTCGGTAGGCCGAAGCGCCCGAGCAAGCCGGCGATGACGATCTCCGGGAGATGCACGGGGATGCGTCCGGCTTCGCGCACCACGGTCGAGAGAGGGAGCGGCTGCGGCCCGGCCACGTTGAAGACGCCTCGCGGTCGCTTGTCGAGCGTCGCCATGAGCGCGGTGACGACGTCGTCTTCGTGCATGAACTGGAAGAGCGGGTCGAAGCCCAGGCTGATGGGAACTCGCTTGCCGCGCAGAAACCTCGCTAGCGTGCCGTCGCCGGAAGGTCCGAGCGTGTAGCAGACGCGCAAGACAGTCGTCGACATCTGGGGGGCGCGCCACAGCGCCGTCGCGGCGTAGAGGTCAGCGGCCACGAGGTCGGCGAGCTCCGGAAATCGACTGAGCTCCATCGGCGGCTCGTCCTCCGTGTGAAACAGCGGCGAGTCGGGTCCGGCGCCGTAGAACGTGTGACGGCCTACGAAGATGCAGTGCTCGACCCCGTATGCGCGTGAATGGTCGAAGACCGCCCGAGTCCCGCCGAGGTTGATGCGGTGCCGCTCTTCGCCAGGTACGGCGACCGAAGTCACCGTGGCCATGTGCACGACCGCTTGGGGCCGGGTCTTGCGGAAGACCTCTTCGGCCGCGCGCTTTCTCAGATCCACTTCGTGAAATTCGATGGGCGCGTCCGGCCACGGCCGGCGGTCGATCCCCACGACGGCGTGGCCCCCTTGCACGAGCCGCAGCGCGAGCATCCGAGCCATCGCCCCGGAGGCCCCAGGAATGAGCACCCTCACCCGGCGCCGCCGTTCTCGCCGCGACGATGCCGTTCCGCGCCCGAGAGCATCCGCGCAATCGTTTCTTTCACCTCGCGAACCTGGTCGAACACGATTTCGTCGTCTTCGTTGCCGCTTCCGGCGAAGTGCATCGGCGGCGCGAACTCGATCTCGATTTGGGCCGGCAGCGGAAGAGGGACGCCGTAGGCGACGACGGGGAGGTAGGGCAGCCCGAGCGCGCGCCCGAGTTTGTAGGCGTTGGCCACCGTCGGGAAGGCTTCGCCGCCGCCGAGCACGGCGAACGGCACGATCGGGGTCTTGGTCTTGAGGGCCAGCCGCATGAAGCCGCTTCCGAAGTCCACGAGCGAATACCGTTCGCGAAAGAGCTTCGCCGTTCCGCGCGCTCCCTCGGGGAAGACCAACAGCAGTCGATCGTCTTCGAGCAGGCGCTCGGCGTGCTCGGGAAGGCCTGGGAGCTGCCCGCCGCGGACCGCCCATTCGCTGAGGAAGGGGAGTCGCGAAATGAACCGCTCCGCCATCCCCTGGGCGAGGCGCGGCGGGTTCATCTCCAGCATGCAGGCGACCACGACCATCGCGGCGTCGATCGCGATGCCGCCGGAGTGATTGCCCACCAACATCGCCCGTCCGCGCGCCGGGACGTGCTCGATTCCGCGCGTCTCGACCGAGAAGTAATGGCGGTAGAGGGCGCCGAGGATGCCGAGCGCGATTCGTAGGTGTGCCTTGGACGCTCCGTAACGATCCACGCCGAGCGCGTCGAACGGGATCTCCAGGCGGTCGACGGCGTCGCGGACGAGCAAGCGGGCCAACCACCTATAGCTACGCGGCGCGACCGAGGCGAAGCTTCTCTTCTTGTCCGACCTGAAAGAACCGGCGCAGTTCGGCACGAAGCTCGCCGTATCGATCTCGCTCGACGTACTCGCGCTCCAAGCGACGCACGAAGCGGTTCGCGA
Organism: Polyangiaceae bacterium; assembly: GCA_049578005.1. Taxonomy (GTDB): domain Bacteria; phylum Myxococcota_A; class Polyangia; order Polyangiales; family Polyangiaceae; genus Palsa-1150. The sequence goes on along the minus strand of JBAULD010000711.1, from coordinate 5,706 downwards.
CGTCGTTGGCGACCCGATAGCGCTCGCCCACTTCGCCATCGTGCGCGAAGACGACGTGCTCGTAGAGCTGGGTGCGGAGCGCGGCGCTGCAGCGGGCGTCGAACGCTCGTATCGACGCCCCGAGGACCACCCATTTGTCGACCTCGGCCTGAAGCTCGAGCTCGAGCTGCGTCGTTTCACGAAGCGTGCGCGCCCGCTCGACGACGTACACGAAATGACTGACGCCTTCGATGATTTGGCAGAGCGCGTCGAGATTCGCTCCGCCCGCTTCCATGTGCGGCAGTTGCGGGAGGCGGAGCGTCATCTCGAGGTCGCCGCCGCCGGCGTCGCGCACGAGCAGCGCCTCGCGTCCGCCCGCCTCGGCGCCGTCGAGAAAGTCGCTCACGTCGGCGACCCGGTCCAGGTGGTAAACGCGCTCGAGCCCCCCCTGCACACGCATCGCGAGCGCACGCTCGCGGACAAGTTCGACTCCGTTGCCCGCGAGGTGCCTCGTATCCGTCACTGAATCGAGCCCTTGGTCCCGCGGGTCGGCATCACCCCGCGCGAGGTGAGCGCGTTGGCGAGCCGCTCGCTTCCGGTTCGCAGCCAGCGTTCGTAGACCTTGAGAAGACCCCGCGAGTTCTCCATTCCCATGGTGATCGTCGTGTCGGCCACATCGCTGAGGACGCCGACGAACAAGCCGAAGTTACGCGCGAGCTCCGCGAACAGATCCGGACCGCCGTCATCGGGGCTCGTGCGCAACATCGAACTGGCCGCTCCATACGCGCGCGTGCCGAGGCCGTGGAGGTACTTCGGGTCGACGCCGCGCGCCTCGAAGTGGTCGCCGAAGAAGCCGCAGCCGTAGAGCACGCCGTCTCCGAGCGTGCGCAACCGCTCGAACCGCTCGGCTGGATCCGGGACGTGCAAGGCTTCGTCGAGCAGAAGCGTCAGCGGGCGTTCGAGCGCCTCGCCGGCTCGACTGTCCGGGTGCGCGTAGTCGGCGAGCAGGCCCACGAGGTAGCGGGCTGCGCCGCCGGTGGCGTCGATGCGGCGCGCACGGAGTGCGTCCTCGACGACTTCACCGAAGAAATTGGAGACCGACTGGGCCGCCACTATCGCCATCATCTCCGCTCGTCTCCTCAGCTTTTGACCACGCCCACAGGACTGTGAGCGCGCTGTTCACCCTTTATTTTAGGGGCTCTACTTTTCGTTAATGAGTCCTATGGGGCCTCGCAAATTCGCGGCCAGCCCTTCCACAGGAAAGGGCGAATGTGCCCTGGCACGTCAGGCTCGAGAGTGCGCATCGGGCGAGCCGTCGCTTGGAGACGACCCCAACCGTTGTGGTTTCGGATACTTGTGCCATCGCGCGTCCCCCCCTTGACGGCGGTGGTCCCGGCATTACCTTGCGCGCCGACCGTTGGCACTCACCTAAGTCGAGTGCCAGCAATCGACAACGGGCGGGCCCGCGAGGGGCTCGCGCGATACGTGGGTTTTCACCTCAAGGGAGATGTACATGGCCAACATCCGTCCGCTTCACGACCGCATCCTTCTCAAGCGCCTCAAGGAAGAAGAGAAGACCAAAGGGGGGATCATCATCCCCGACACGGCCAAAGAGAAGCCGATTGAGGGCGAAGTCGTCGCCGTGGGCAACGGCAAGATCCTCGAGGACGGAACCGTCCGGAAGCTCGACGTCAAGGTCGGCGACCGCGTTTTGTTCGGCAAATACAGCGGCACCGAAGTGAAGGTCGAGGGGGAAGACCGGCTCATCCTCCGCGAAGACGACATCTTGGGCGTCCTCGAGAAGTAACCCGCCGTCACCAAAGCTTTAGAGAGAGGTAGACAAGACCATGGCTGCAAAAGAAATCGTTTACACGGAAAACGCTCGGAACCTGATTCTTGCCGGCGTCAACGCCCTGGCGGATGCCGTCAAGGTGACGCTCGGCCCCAAGGGTCGAAACGTCGTCATCGAGAAGAGCTTCGGCTCGCCGACGGTCACCAAAGACGGCGTGACGGTCGCGAAGGAGATCGAGCTCGAGAACCGCTTCGAGAACATGGGCGCTCAGATGGTGCGCGAAGTCGCCTCGAAGACGAGCGACGTCGCGGGCGACGGCACGACGACGGCGACCGTGCTCGCGCAGGCGATCTACCGTGAGGGCAGCAAGCTCGTTGCGGCGGGCCACAACCCGATGGAGATCAAGCGCGGCATCGACAAGGCCGTCGAGACGGTCATCGAGTCCTTGAAGAAGCTCGCGAAGCAGACCAAGGACCCGAAAGAGATCGAGAACGTCGGCACGATCAGCGCCAACGGCGACAAGGAAATCGGCAAGAAGCTCGCCGAGGCGATGCAGAAGGTCGGCAAGGAAGGCGTCATCACCGTCGAGGAGAGCAAGACGGCGGAGACCACCCTGGACGTCGTCGAAGGAATGCAGTTCGACCGCGGCTACCTCAGCCCGTATTTCGTGACCGATCCGGAGCGGATGGAGGTCGTGCTCGAGGACGCGTACATCCTCGTCAGCGAGAAGAAGATCTCGAACATGAAGGATCTTCTGCCGGTGCTCGAGGCGATCGCGCGCAGCCAGAAGCCGCTGCTCATCATCGCCGAGGACATCGAGGGCGAGGCGCTCGCGACGTTGGTCGTCAACAAGCTCCGTGGCACGCTGCACTGCGCGGCGGCGAAGGCGCCGGGCTTCGGTGATCGCCGCAAGGAGATGCTCAAAGACATCGCCGTCCTCACGGGCGGTCAGGTCATCGCCGAGGAGCTCGGGCTGAAGCTCGAGAACGTCACCATCAGCGATCTCGGTCGTGCAAAGCGCCTCACGCTCGACAAGGACAACACCACGATCGTCGACGGCGCCGGCGACAAGACCAAGATCAAGGGTCGAATCGAAGAGATTCGCAAGCAAATCGAGGTCACGACCAGCGACTATGATCGCGAGAAGCTCCAGGAGCGCCTGGCCAAGCTCGTCGGCGGCGTCGCGGTGGTGAAGGTCGGCGCGGCGACGGAGACCGAGATGAAGGAGAAGAAGGCTCGCGTCGAGGACGCCCTTCATGCAACCCGTGCGGCGGTCGAAGAAGGCGTCGTCGCGGGCGGCGGCGTGGCACTTCTGCGCGGCCAAGCGGCGCTCGACGGCCTCAAGGTCGACGAGGACCAGCGCTTCGGCGTGCAGATCATCCGTCGCGCGCTCGAAGAGCCGCTCCGTCTGATCTCGCAGAACGCGGGTCTCGAAGGGTCGATCGTCGTCAACAAGGTCCGCGAGGGCAAGGACGACTACGGCTACAACGCAGCGACCGACACCTACGGCAACCTCCTTCAGATGGGCGTCATCGACCCGGTGAAGGTCGTCCGCACGGCGCTCCAAAACGCGGCGAGCGTCGCCGGCCTCATGCTCACGACCGAGTGCCTCGTCGCCGAACGTCCGAAAGAAGAAAAGAACGGCGGCGGCGCTGGACACGCAGGCCACGGCCACGGCGGCGGCGGCGACTTCTGACATCGCCCGAGTCCCTTTGGACTCGAAGACGGCTCCGGAGACCACGAGTCTCCGGGGCCTTTTTTTTTGACGGTGGTACTCGTGGTCGACGATGACCCCCCGCGCAGCCTCAGGGCTCCTTCTCGCGTTCGTTTTCTCGGTCTCATCGACGCCCGCGTTCGGCGCGGACAGCGATCCCTGGATCGCGCGAGACAAGGGCCTCCACTTCGACGTATCGGCTGGGATCGCAGCGGCCACCTACGCCGTGAGCGCCGGCTGGATCGTCGACGCGCGCTGGAAGGCTCTCGCGCTGGGCGGCGGTGTGGCGCTCGCCGCAGGCGCCGGCAAGGAATTGGTCGACGCGACCGGGATCTTCGGCGGCGACCCGTCCTGGAGGGACTTCGCCTGGGACGTCGCCGGCACTATCGCGGGGCTTGCGCTGGCGTGGGGAGTCGACCTGCTCATGGGCGGCGTTAGCCAGCAGCAGCCGGCGTTCGCCTCGCCGCATCCCTCCACAGGCATGGCCCGGGTGGTGCTTCACTTTTGACGAGCCGATCACCCTCACGTGATGCGCCGCTCGCTTCCGGACGAAATGTAAGAAAGTTCCGTTATGGACAGATATCACCGCCGACCACACCCGACCCGCAGGTCGCCGAGTCGATGCGCAGATGCAACGTCAGCTTTCATAGTTGGATTGGCGCCGACTCCTCTCTCGGCTACATTTAGCCGGACACGATGACGGTCGCTCCACAGACGGGCTGGCCGCCGACTGTCGGGCGATATCTTCTCTATGGGGAAATCGCATCCGGCGGCATGGCGACAGTGCACTTTGGGCGCCTGCAAGGCGCAGCCGGATTTGCGCGTTCCGTCGCCATCAAGCGTTTGCATCCGCAGTACGCGAAAGACCCTGACTTCGTCGGCATGTTTCTCGACGAAGCCCGGCTCGCGGCGCGAATCGCGCACCCGAACGTCGTCCCGACGCTCGATATCGTCTCGCAGGGCGACGAGCTTCTCCTCGTCATGGAGTACGTGCGCGGGTCGTCCCTCTCTCGACTCCTTCGCACGCTGACCCAAAAGGGCGAGCGCATGCCGACGCGCATCGCCGCGGCGATTACCGCAGGCGCTCTGCGTGGTCTGCACGCGGCGCACGAGGCCAAGAGCGAGGCCGGCGAGAAGCTCGAGATCGTCCACCGCGACGTGTCGCCCCAGAATGTCCTCGTCGGCACCGACGGCATCGCGCGCGTGCTGGATTTCGGCGTCGCGAAGGCCGCGGGTCGCGTGCAGACGACGCGCGAGGGCCAGCTCAAAGGCAAGCTCGCGTACATGGCGCCCGAGCAGATCACGACCGGCTCCGTCACGCGAAGGACGGACGTTTACGCGGCGGCCGTCGTGCTCTGGGAGATGCTCACTGGCCGGCGTTTGTTCCGGGCCGACAACGAAGCAAAGCTTCTGGCGTTGGTCCTCGACAGCGAGGTCCTCGCGCCGAGCAAGCTCGTCGAAGGGCTACCGAGCGCGTTCGATCAAGTCGTGATGAAAGGCCTCGATCGGGATCCGGCCAAGCGTTACGCGACGGCGCGGGAAATGGCGATCGACGTCGAGGCGGTCGTCGGCATCGAGCCTCCCACCGTCATCGGTGAATGGGTCGAGGTCGTTGCCGCAGACGAACTGCGCGAGCGCGCGAATCGCATCGAAGAGATCGAGCGAAGCGTCTTGGGTTCGTCGCCGAGCGGGGTGTCTCAGTCCCCCCACGATTTCATCCAGCAGTCCCCGAGCGGCAGTCGGCGGCCCGATGAACCTTCGACCGTACAGGACGGCGGGCGCGCGCTTCCGCCGGTGCCGAAGCCCCCGCCCTTGCCCGCTTCGCTGAAGCTGCCCCCTCCTCAAACGACTCCCCCGCCCCCGCCGAGCACGCGCCAAATCTCGCAGACGTCTCAAGTGTCGAACGTCGCCGTTGCCCACACGGACGCTCCGCTGGCCTTTCGAAGGAGTCCGGCGGGCATTCTGGTGGCCGCCGCGCTCGCGGCGTGTGCGATCGGCGCGACGGTCATGGCCCTTCGGCCCCTCCACTCCAACGCCGCTGCGTCGATGCCGGCTGGCGCTCCTACTCCGCTGACGGTCCCCACGAGCTCGCCCATGACGGCGACCCGAGAAGTGCCTCCGGAAAACAGTGCCCCCTTACCGGCCCCCCCCCCTGCGCCCCACGGACCTGCCGCGACCCCCGCACCGACGCAGGCGCTTGGTCGCAGCGAGGGGCCCGGCC
>JBAULD010000710.1:0-1731 GCA_049578005.1 Polyangiaceae bacterium | reverse complement strand
GAACTGATTGACGAAGATCCGGCAGACGGCCGAACCGTCCGCGGCGCGCGCCGTTACGCCGACCTCGTTCCCGCCGTTGGCGCCCGCCCCGGGCTCGGTCGGGTCGGAGACGATGCAGACGACGCTGGGGCCCGACGCGCACGCGCCGATCTGGACATCGAGCGACAGCGACGGGTCTGCCTGCGTCCACGAGTCGACCGCGCTCAAAGCCGCCTCCGTCTGCGACCCGAAAGCCGGGTCGACGAACACGACGACGCGCGTGCGCTCGGCAGACGGAACGCCGTTCGTCGCCACCGCGCACCCCGAGAGCGCGATGAGCCCCGCGAGTCCGACCGCTGCTTGCTTGAGGTTCATGTTCTTCACGTGCCTTTCGGCGGGGGGAGGGTCGGCGCCTCGGACGACGCCTCGAACGGCGTCGCGCGCACGGCGCGACAACACGGGCAGACGTACCCGATCGGTGTCCACGAGGTGAGCCATCGCGGTTCCCATCGATGCCCGAGCAGGACGCACGCCCCCCGGGCCACGAGCTCCTTTGCGGTGATGCTCATCCGAAAGCCTTGACGGTCGTCGTTGCGATTTGACCGTCGATCTCGGCCGTGACGACAAACTCGGCCGTGGCGCCGTCGTAGTCGGCGGTGGACATGTACTCGTCCAGCACGGCCTTGGCTGATGTGCCAGGCGGGAAGTTCGCCCAGAAACCTACTGCGCCGTCACTCACGTGGGCGTTCCCGTCCTGCGTCTCGTTCCACTTGATCGACCCGGCCAAGCCGGTCCAGTCGATCTCGTCAGTACCCGGACCGACCACGCTGTCGGCGTCAGCGTCACCCGTCGGCTCGCAGAGGTAACAGTCGACGATGCCGCCGGTCTGCCAGTACTCGATCAGCGCGCGGACGTGCTCGTCCGAGCCACGCTCCAATAGCTCGGCCTCGGTGCGACCGCGCAGGCTCCAGACGTCGACCTCGCGCCACGGAATCAGGCGCGTCGCTGGCGCCGCATCAATGGCGGCGCAGCAGAGCGACCATACGCCTGCAGCCTCGTCGTCCGCGTCCGGTCGCCGGCCATAAAGCGCCGAGAAAAGCTCGACGACCTCGGCGCCTGACTCCGGCCCCTCATCCTCGCCGTACCCCCGCACAATCTGCTCTGCCTCGGTCTTGGTCATCGTCCTTACCTCCGGTTCGAGTGCCGCCCGCGCCGCCGTTCGTCCCGACGGCGAAAGCGATACGCGAGAACCCTCAGTCCGCGCACCCCTCGACATAGGCCTGGATGCCGCGTCGAGTCAGCTCCGCGGCGAACGCCTCGCCCTTCGCGAGCGCGCGCCCGTCGGCGTTGTCGTACCCGATGTAAATCGCGTTTGTCAGCCCGTAGTAGGCCTTGCGCTGGAAGATGAGGTTGAGTCTCTTGCAAGACGCCTCGATGTGCTTGACCAGGTCCTTCGAAGGCTTGCCACCGAGCGTCACGTAGATGCGCGCGCACCCGCCGATGCGTGCCGGGGCGACCCGCAACTCGTTCGCCGTTCGCACCGCCTCGAAGACCGACTCTTTGCTCATGAAGTCCATTTGGCATCTCTCCCGAGGGCGACATCCGCGCCCTACGAGAATGAGTATGCCTCGGATCTGGACGGTTGGCAACTACTTTTTTAGAGGGGGCGCTCTTTCAGGGGAACGACAGCCGGCGGACGTGAAACTTGCCCTGCTCGGTGAAGTTCTGCGCCGGGGTGCCGCCGCTCGCCTG
>JBAULD010000709.1:0-1796 GCA_049578005.1 Polyangiaceae bacterium | reverse complement strand
CGGACAGAGTCACTTTCGCTGAGCTTTAGCGCCAAGGGAATGGGATACGGCCGGTATCCGAGGGCCGCGACATCGTCTTGAATCGCCTGCATCCGCGGCTCGTTCGAAACCGGCGGAAAGGGATACTCTCCGGTCCGGGGCGGCTCGGTGGGATCGACTTGGCTCTTTCCATGGACGCAAAAAAGCTTTTCGGCGCGGGTGTAACAAGGCTCGAACACATCGTATTTGAGCGGCCATTCCGGCGAAACCCCTCCTTCGTGCTTCAGCGTCTCGAAGTCCTTCACCCGCAGACGGAACATCGCCGCGCCGTACACCTTCGTATTGCCGCCGACCCAGTACCCGGTGCCGGGATGCAAAACGTTCCCGTTGTGATCGGTCCAGGTCTCGGTCGTGTGGTACCGATTTTCCAGGAAGACGTCCTTCGTGTCCCAGTTCTGCTTCTCGCGCGGAAGAAACGACCCTCGTTCCAAGAGTAGCAGCCTCTTTCCCGCTCGCGCCAACTCGTACGCTAGCGTGCCGCCACCTGCGCCCGTGCCAACGATGATGATGTCGTAGTGCTCGCTCATATTGATTGGCGTTCTTGGGACAAGACCTTTGCCGGCTTCATCATGATTAGCTTCTCGCAAGCTCTACGGGCTCGCACTCTATAGGGCCTTATCGAACGAATTGGTCACGAGCGGCGAATTGCGACCGAATGATTTCTGCCCTCCCAACGCCCGCCTTCCTTCCAGAAAAAGGTGAATTCAACCACGCAACCGTGCGAGCACTCTTCGGTGGGAAGATCCACGAACCACACGTTCAGCCCGTCGACATGAGTCGTGGCAGTCTGGTGAGTGTTCTTCCAACCATCGATCGACCACGTAAGGTTCGCCTCGACCGCTACGACAAGGCGAAGTTCTTCGCCCGGCGGCATGCAGACGATCGGATGATGGGCAGTCCATATTTGGTGCCGATTCTTCGGAGTGTTCGCGACGTAACGTTGAAAGGCGGGATCAATGCGATCAAAACATGCGCGGTCGCGCGCACTGCGAACGAGGGAAAGGTACTCGGCGTGCGCCCAACACAAGGGCATTGCAGAGCCGGTTGGGTGGCCGCGCTTCATATGTCCGCTCGGCAGGTCGTCCTCGTCCCACAGCTGCTCAGGCAACATGCCACCTGCGTTTGCGAAGGTTTCCATTGCTTCTATAAAGGGCTCGGGGTCGCGCCCCGCTGCCAGTTCGTAGTGGGCGCGTTCCCCCGTCAGAAGTGGCCAGGACCGGCCGACGCCCGTCCCATCGAATGCGCTCCCGTCGGCCCTCTGCCCGTAGCCATCGTGGCTGTAGCGGCGCCAACAGGGGCCTTGTGGCAAATCTCGCTTCAAGACGTGGTCGATGACCGCCACTGAGTCGACGATCACTGGGTCCGTTGCCGCGCGTACGCCGAGTCGGACCAACTGGAGACAGTCGCCGCTCACGACGTTGCGCGCCAGGTGTTTACCGCCGCCATTCGCGAGGTCGATTACTGCTGTGTTGGGGTCGGCGGTTCCGTCGGCTTGCCCGGGGACCGCAGGCGTGATGCGCACGTAGTGACGAGGCTTGCCGGCCATGACTTCACCGCGATCGGTGACGGTCCATGCCTCAAGACGCGACGACAGCCAATCGGCATAAAGGAGGAGAAAGTCTGCCGAGACGTTGTTCTTCCGGTCACGTGCAAATTCCGCGGCGCATACAAGGCTCGCGATAATCACGGCCAACGTCGACGGGGAATACCCGGCGTTTTCCTCCCAACGCTCCTGCGCGGTGACCGGGCCGTGCAGT
>JBAULD010000708.1:0-2289 GCA_049578005.1 Polyangiaceae bacterium | reverse complement strand
ACGCGGCGCAGCTGAGCTCACTCGCCGACGAAACCCCCGAGGGTCGAAGTATCGTGGTGCTCGCCAAAGAGCAGTACCAGATCCGTGAGAGAGACGTTCGGGCCCTCAAGGCGACGTTCGTGCCCTTCACCGCTCAAACCCGGATGAGCGGCGTCGATCTCGACGGTCGCGAGATCAGGAAGGGGGCGGCCGACGCCATCGAGGCGTACGTCAAGGCCAAAGGGGGCTTCTTCCCCGCAGAGGTCCATGCCCACGTGGCATCCGTCTCGAAGACCGGGGGCACGCCGCTCGTCGTGGCCGAGGGTGCGAAGGTTTTCGGAGTCATCCAGCTCAAAGACATCGTCAAGGGTGGCATCAAAGAGCGTTTTGCCGAGCTCCGCAAGATGGGCATCAAGACGGTGATGATCACGGGCGACAACCCGACCACCGCGGCCGCGATTGCCGCGGAATCAGGCGTCGACGACTATCTCGCGCAGGCCACTCCCGAGACCAAGCTGGCGCTCATCCGCGAGCACCAGAAAGGAGGGCGCCTCGTTGCGATGACCGGCGACGGCACGAACGATGCCCCAGCGCTGGCGCAAGCCGACGTGGCCGTAGCGATGAACACCGGAACGCAGGCGGCCAAGGAGGCGGGAAACATGGTCGATCTCGACTCGAACCCAACGAAGCTCATCGAAGTGGTCGAGATCGGAAAGCAGCTCCTGATGACGCGCGGGGCCCTGACGACGTTCAGCATCGCCAACGACGTCGCGAAGTACTTCGCGATCATCCCCGCCGCGTTCGCGACCACCTATCCTGCCCTCAACTCACTCAACGTGATGCAGTTGGCTACACCGCAGAGCGCGATCCTCAGCGCAGTCATCTTCAATGCGCTCATCATCATCGCGCTCATCCCTCTAGCCCTGCGCGGCATTAAGTACCGCGCCGTCGGAGCATCGCGGCTACTGCGGGACCACCTGCTCGTCTACGGCCTGGGGGGCATCGTGGCTCCCTTCGCCGGCATCAAGCTCATCGACCTATTCCTCGTCGTCCTCCACCTTGCCTGAAGAAGGACTCGCCATGGTCTCGCAAATCCGCGCCGCGCTGGTTGTTTTTGCAGCGCTCACGCTCTTCACGGGGGTCGCCTACCCCCTTCTCGTCACCGGAATCGCGCAGGCCGCCTTTTCTCACCAGGCGAACGGAAGCCTCGTCGTTCGCGACGGCAAAACCGTCGGCTCGGAGCTCATCGGCCAGTCCTTCGATGATCCGAAGTACTTCTGGGGGCGCCTTTCGGCGACGAGCGACTCGAACGGAAAGGCCCTCCCCTACAACGGCGGCTCCTCGGCGGCGTCAAATCTAGGTCCCACCAATCCGGCGCTCGTCGACGAGGTCAAGGGCCGCGTCGACGCACTGAAATCCGCCGATCTGGACAACCATTCGCCGATTCCCGTCGACTTGGTGACTTCGTCGGGCAGCGGACTAGACCCGCACATTACGCCGGCCGCCGCTCTTTACCAGGTGCAGAGGGTCGCCAAGACCCGGCATTTGGACGAGACTCGGGTGCGGGCCCTCGTCGAGGAGCACACGGAGGGGAGGGAGCTCGGCATCCTCGGAGAGCCGAGAGTCAACGTTCTTAAGCTCAACCTCGCGCTCGACTCGATTTCGTCTCTTCCCGCTCGCTGATCGCGCGCGTGTCAAGAGCGCGCGCATGTAGCGCGACAGCGCGGCCGGCGTAAGCGGCCTTCGGGCCCTCCAGTTGCCACGGCGGACGTAAGCCCCCTAAAATGCGTCCGACCCGAGTGCGACCCGAGGATCTTCCCGATGTACAGACGCCTTGCGATTGGTTTCGTCTCCCGTCTTTCCGGGCTTTCGATGGCCATGGCTCTCTGGTCCGGCTGCGCTGCAGAAGGCGGGAGCGAAGGCGCCCGGAGTCCCGATGACGCCGGCCATCCCCTTCTCGGCAACCGGGGCCCGGACTTTTCGAGGAAGACCGTCACGGGCGACAGCACCGTCTCGCTTCGAGCGCTCGAGGGAAAGGTGACCATCGTCGACTTCTGGGCGACGTGGTGTGAGCCGTGTAAGAAATCTTTCCCGAAGCTCGAAGCGCTGAACGCCAAGTACAGCGAAAATGGCCTTCGGATCGTCGGGATTTCAGAGGACGACGACACCTCGGGAATTCCGGCATTCGCTTCGGAGCTCGGGACCCGGTTTCCGCTCGTCTGGGACGAGAACAAGTCGATCGCCTCGAAATGGCAGCCCAAGAGCATGCCGACGACGTTCGTCGTGGACCGGAAGGGAACGGTGCGGTTC
>JBAULD010000707.1:0-2777 GCA_049578005.1 Polyangiaceae bacterium | reverse complement strand
ACCCTACGTGAGCCGCCCGAGCGCGTCGTCGGTCTAGCCATGGCGCAAGGCCGCGACGCGCTATCGTTTCTCGCGGTGGAGTCGGGCATGCAGTATTGGTTCTTCCGTCCTGCGCCGGACGGAGCGGAGGCCTGCGTCGCCTACGTCGAGACACCGGATGCGTGGGTCAGCATCTCGTAGACAATGACCCCGAGCCCATAGATATCGACTTGCGGAGTAGGAGCCTCGCCGCGGCAGGCCTCGGGAGCCATGTACCGAGCCGTGCCCATGGGGGCCCCCGCCGCGCGCTTTTCGGCCACCACGGCGGAAACACCGAAGTCGATCACCTTCACATTGGAGACAAAGTGCCTGCGATCGTGCAAGAACACGTTCGCCGGCTTGACGTCCCGATGCACGATCGGCGGCCGCGCCGTGTGCGCGCAGTGCAGCGCCCTGCACAGCTGGCCGATGATGTTCCACACGTTCTCGGCAGCAAAGACGATGTCCTTGTCGGAGAGCGCCTGGCGGAGCGTTCGGCCTTCGAGCCGCTCCATCATGATGTACGGCGAGGCGTCCGCCAGCGTGTCGCAGTCGGTCACATCGACGATGTTCGGATGCCGCAGCGCCGAGAGAAGCCGGACCTCCTCCAAGAATCGCTCCGTGAACTCGCCAGTGCGCGCGAACGCGGGGCGAACGACCTTCATAGCCATGCGCAGTCCGCTGGCCTCCTTTTCGACGTCCAGCACGACACCCATGCCGCCGCGGCCAAGAACACTGCGTATAACCCAGTTGGTGTCGGGTACCTTCTCGCCAATCCGATACTCCGTCTCCACCGTCGCCGTCGACTTCATCGGCACCCGCCCGCGTTACGTTCGGTGTTCGTCAGCTCTGCCGTTCCCACCGCCCGGCAGGGCACTCCGCGACGACGTCCGACGTAGCAAACTCGCACGCAGCGATGCACTTCCTACGCTCCTCTCGCGCCAATCGACGTCTCGCCGTGCGCGCGCCCGGTTGAGCCATTCGTTGATTCCTGTCCGTAGCTCGTCCCGGTTTCGGCTCTTTTCGCACACGCGTACCGCAGATGCCAAACCGTCATGGGCACTCCTGGCGATTGAAGCTCTGCCATTCCTGGCCATTGGAGCTCTGCCATTCCCAGTGCCCATTGCGCTGCCATCGTCCGTCTCTTCATGCAAGCCGAGCGAGGATCGTGGCGCATACCGCACCGCCCAAGACGCAGCACCCGACGATGCAGCCGCCGATGGCTCGCTCATGCCATTCGCCCAGCGGATCGGAAACGAGCCGCCAGCCGAACATCACGCCGCGTGCGGCCATGGGCATGAGCGGCGCGAAGACCATCCACCCCCATCCACCCGCTGGCACGGAGAGCACCCTCGCCATTGCCGTGATGCATCCGATGCGCCCTGGGGCGCGTGCACCCAGGACGGCGCCCCTGTCGTCGCAAGTTCGTAGCCCGCGTGCACGCACAGGCTTCCAAACGCGACTACGGCGGCATGCGCCGGGGTAGCCTGATGAATCCCGAGCGGCTTGTCTGCCAGCTTATGAGCCAGCTCCACACTCGTCTCGGCGACCTTCGCGGCGAGCGCGCGCTGCACCGCGGCGACCTCCTCGAGCGCTGCGGCGGCACATGCCGCGCGTACGTTCTCGACAGCACGCTCGGTCACCTCTGAGAGCTGCGCCGGGTACACCCGGAAAAGCGCATCGTAGTGCTCGAGTGCCATCACGATGCTCCAGAACGCGTCGTTGTCGCGAAGACCGAGCACCTGCCGCAGCCGATACAGTCGCTCGCGTCAGGCTCCGTCGCTTTTCGTCCGACAGCTGCTCGAACACTGTCTCGATACTCGCCGCCGCGCCTTCGGGCGTGGTGCGCCGCGAGCGTTCAGCTGCGTCCGACTCGGTCACGTGGGGACCGCCGTAGCGACCGCCCTGCCAAGCGCCCCATCATGCGCCGGGGCTACCAGCTGTGCGAGTACTTTGCCCACCTCGCCCCGCCACCGACGGAGCTCCGCCCGGTTTCCGATCGGCAGCACCTTGGATGCCGCACAGAGCGATAGCCTCTGGGTATAGATGTCGTCGGCCACGCGATCGGCGAGATCCGGCAAGGTGACCGACTTCCCCCCTTGGCCCTCCACCACCGCTCTCAGCTTGGACGAATTATACAGCTCGAAATTGCGCTCATCGCCAAAGTAGCCGTTGCGCACCACGTGCACGCGCGCCGGCGGCATCGCTTCCATGAACTCCTTGAGCAGCTCCATGCCGTCGCGCTGCCGGTTGATGACCCACCACGCATCCAGCTCGGCACCGAGCGCTTGGATGCTGCCGTCGAGTGTCTGCCCGTAGCGGCTCACGGCCACATTGTTTCGTGCTGCCGTGTTCACGACGCCGTGCTGCCGCGGTGCTTATCGCAAAGGTTCACGAGGTGAATCCAGCCATCTGCGTCGTCCAGATCGGTCCGCTCCGCGGGCACCAGGTCTTTGTATGCGATACACATCGGGGTTAGCATGAAGACGACACCCGAGCCCTCCGACAGGAGGTAGTCGAGCGCCGCCATCGTCGTCATCGACTTGCCGACGCCGCCAGTTGCTGCCGCCAATCCACACGATCCGACTCGGGTGGTGGGTCTCTGCACTCTTACTGTCCATGAATGTTCTCGCCTCCGATACCAGCTACAGATGTTCGTCGGGTGTTTCCGCCGCGGGATCCGGGGTCTCGACGGGGATGACAGCGCACGCGCGCCAATAAGCACGATTTCACTGCCGCGCCGGCAAGTGCTTGCCTGC
>JBAULD010000706.1:0-2530 GCA_049578005.1 Polyangiaceae bacterium | reverse complement strand
CGCCGCGCCCGCATTGATGAGAATTTCCTGGGACATCGGACCTCTGACTATCGCGCGATTCTCGGCGGGGCGTCACAATTCGATTTCGGTTTTAGGCCGCCACCCCCCAAAGAGAAAAAGTTGAATTCAATTACCGATTTTTCCGTCCAAGTCTTTGGTCTTAAAACAAAAAGGGCGTATTGGCGCGCCGCGCGAACCTGCGCTGAGCGTCATTGGGCGGCCCTGAGCGACAGCGCTTCGGCCAGTTTCGAGAATTTCGTTATTTGCGGCCTCCATTCGAAAACTCCACCGATGGGAGATGGGAATTCATTCGCAGAGTTTCAAGGGGTGGCGGCGGAATTATTTTGGTCTGCGAACGCGAGACGTGCGTGTCTTGCCCGTTGATCGAATGTCTTTTTACCGGCGCACTGTACACGCTTAGAACCGGTCGCAAATGCGTAGAGTCGAGGTGTGGCGCGGTTGCGGTAGGCTGAACATATCTGTTTCCGTCCCTTTCGTCTGACGGTGCCTTACTGGTTCAGCCGTGGCTTCCGTTTCCACACCCCGCTCATCGAACCGGACAGGCAGATCTCCCGCATCCGGCTCTCGGATAAAACCTCACGCCTTCGCCCACGGCATGTCGCGTCCACGATTGGTCAGGCGTACGAGACCGAAGTGCCCGTAGAGGTGAGAGAGTGGAAAGCTCCCACCCTTGCGTCCTCCCCTGACTTTTCGTTTGAACTGCAACCACCGGCGCAACCGCATCGCTGCATAGCTATCGACGGTCCGATACGCTTTGCTGACGGTCCCTACGTCGAAGTAGTTCGCCCAGCCGCGTAACGAACGGTTCATCTTGCCTACCAGCTCTGTGGTCTCTTGCCATGTCGTCGTTCGTTCTGTCAGCGCATGGATGGTCTCCACCATGCGCTTGATGCTTTTCTTCGAGGGCCGGTAGCCCAGGCGTGCCTGGCCGGTTCTCGCCGAGTACATCCGTCCGAACGTGTAGCCCAGAAAGTCGAACTCTCCTTCCGGCACCCTACAGATTCGTGTCTTCTCCTCGTTCACCGTCAACTTCAGCTTTCCCATGATCTCGCGCAGTCGCTGCAGCGCTTCTTCGGCGTTGCCCTTTCTGCACAGGATCACCAGGTCGTCCGCATAGTTCACGATGCGCGTGCCGAGGCTGATTTCCAATCCAAGTTTCTTCCATCCCAGCACAAACCGGCGCATGTAAAGATTCGCCAGTAGAGGTGAGATCGGTGAGCCTTGCGGAATGCCTCGTCTCTTGTCCCGTGCTTCGGTCGTGCGCTTCTTCCGTCCTCTGTCGTCGGTTTCTTCCACGGGGCATTCCAGCCACATCTTGATCAGATGCAGCACGTGCCGATCTACGATCCGGCGCGCCAACGACTGCATGAGTTCGTTATGGGGGATGCTTCCGAAGTAGTCCGCGAGGTCGGCGTCAACCACTTCCGGGTGATCACGGAACAGCTGCTCTTCCACCTCGACCACCGCTTGTTGGGCATTGCGCCCCGCGCGGTAGGCGTATTGTTCCGATGGCAGGTCAGCTTCGATGATCGGTTCCAGCACCAGCATCGCTGCCGTCATGCAGACCCGATCCTTCACGGTCGAGATACCCAGCGGCCTCAGTTTGCCGTTGGCCTTTGGGATGTACACTCTTCTGATGGGGTCTGGTTGGTAAGTCTTTTCCTTGAGCGCAAGCGCCAGTTCGCCAAGCCACCGTTCCACCCCATACGTCTCGATGTCCGCAAAGTCCTGACCGTCCACGCCCGGTGCGCCCTTGTTCGAACGGCACTGGGCATAGGCGTATGCCAGGATGTCCTCACGGCTGATCTTGTCGTACAGCGCGTAGAAGCGATAACCGGCTTCAGCCTTCGCTTTCGCGTGTAACGCCATCTGCAGTTTCTGAACGCTTTTCGGAGTTGTTAGGTTGCCCAATCTCCTGGTTCCTCACCACGTCTTGCGCTTGTCTTAAACTGAGGTCCCTTCCCTCCACCGGAATTGCCCGGCTTCAGCGGTACTACGAACCTCTCCGCCACCTCACGGCGCCTGGCCCATCCCTCACGGGCGTCCAGTTGGTCATCCCTGACCACGCCTTGAGGCTTCCCGTGTTGCGTACGCTTTCCTTGTGTACATGCTGCCGCCAGTACCCCGGTGCAGCAGCTGGGCGTCTTCTTCGCTCATTCATCCCAGCCATATCAGCCTTCCCCGAAATGGCAGTCGGGTCGGCCTGCACATCGTCCTTTTCGAGGCTTGCTCGGCGTTCACTCGCGTTGCGGCCTGCACACCCGCGCTGTCACCAATTCGTGACACGCTAATCGAAGGCTTCAGCCACTTCGTCACCTCCATGACTGCTCCGATTGCTTCCGGCTGGAGCGGTTGCCGGGTGGGCCTCTCACCCACCAGAAAGCGCCGCCTTGTCACGGCGCACGCCATTAGGAGACGTTCGCTCGTGGCAGAAGCAGTTCCGTATCCAGTTTCGGCGGCTGTCTTGATGGAAGCCACCATCTAGCCGGTCAGGCTCTCAGAGTTGCAG
>JBAULD010000705.1:0-1524 GCA_049578005.1 Polyangiaceae bacterium | reverse complement strand
GCGTGGGCCTCACCCAAACGCTTGCGCCAATACCGAAACCGTCCGGCCGTCGTTCCGTGGCGGCGCGCAAACGTCGCGGTCGCCATCCCACTCGCCTCGCACGCGGCCACCGCGCGCGCCCCCTCGTCGCTCGTCCACGGTCGCGACTCCGCGATCGCACGCCCCCAACTTTCGTTCTGCATGACCTGACCCTTCCCGCGGCGTCAGCCGCGCCAGGATCCCACCGGAACTTTCAAACGCCGGGCAACCTGCGCTCGGGCGGATAGATACACCCGTCCTGCGCCACCCGCTGGAGCGTCACCACCTTCTTGTGCACCAACACGGCTAGAAGCTGCGTCATCAGGTCATCCACCGCCTCCCCATGCTCCACTCGAAAGTCGCTCAGCGAGTGGTAATTCACCGACACCCCGCCGCAGATCCAGCGATACGCGTTGTCGCTCTTACACAACCGGTCGATCTGACGAGCGCTCCCCACCCCCTGACTGGTCGCGTAGACCCATAGACAAAGCAGGATCAGTGGGTCGATTGCGGGCCGCCCGGGGCCGCTCACCCGAGCTGCCACCGACTCGTAAAATCGCGTCGTATCCAGCCGCTCCAGAGCAGCCCAGATCAGACGCACCTCGTGGTCTTCGGCGACTAAGCTATCCAGGTCGAACGTACGCCACTCCACCTGCGCCCGATTTGCCGCTTCCACTCTTCGATCACCAGCCTTGCCCATCATGCCGTCCCTTTGTCGTCCTGAACCTCGAGTTCATTCATTCACAAACTCTCAGGGAGGGGTAAGAGCCTCGCTATCCGCAGCAGGTTGTACGCGGCACCGACGAAGTAGGCAGCGAGCTGGGTCCGGACCGTGCCGCGGAAGCGCGTCCGGCGGAAGTTGGCGACCGTCTTGGTCCAGCCGAAGATCTCCTCGACGCGCTTGCGGATACGCTGGCTGATGGCGTAGCCGGCGTGCCGCGTGGTGCGGTGGTCGATCGCCGAGCGACGGCGAGTGTACTGGGCGACATGTGGGACGACGTTTCTCTCTCGGCAGCCAACGACGAAGTCGCGGGTGTCGTACCCCCTGTCGGCGCCCAGCGTGATCGAGCGGGCGCCGGGCAGCGCGTCATCGAGCATCTTCAGCGCAATCTCGCGTTCGGCGCGGCCATTGGCCTCGCCTACCCGTAGGTCGACCAGCAGGCCATTGCGATTCTCCATCAAAGCGTGCGCCGAGTACGAAAGCTTCGCTTCCTTGCCGAGCCCCTTGCGCATCAACTTCGCCTCGGGGTCGGTCTTCGACTCGTGCGTCTCGTTGCTGCGTTTCTCGCCGTGAAAGTCGACCCACCGGTTGCCATCCCCAGGCGGCCCCTTGCCGTCGTCCTTGTCGTTCTTGGGACGGAAGCTCTTGAGTGACGCCATCGCCTCGATGAGCGTGCCGTCGACCGTGAAGTGTTGGTCGCTGGTCCAGCCTTCCGCCCGCGACAGATCATAAACCTCCACAAAAAACAACTTCGCGGCGTCCGCCGAAAGCACCCGGTCATAATT
>JBAULD010000704.1:0-8859 GCA_049578005.1 Polyangiaceae bacterium | reverse complement strand
CGTCCGTCGGCCACGAGTATCGAATGGCGGGGGAGTTCGAATCGTGCATCAAGACGTTCGACCGCGCGATTCAAATGAAAGATGGCGGCGAGGTGCGAACCGAGCGTGCCCTTTGCAAGCTGGGGATGAAAGACGAAAAAGGTGCGATCGACGACCTCGAGGGCGGCGTCACCGCGGAGCCGAGCTATGCCCCCGCTCACTACTACCTGGGCGGGCGCCTTGCGCTGACGAAGCGCTATAAGGATGCGGCCGCCGAGTATGCGAAATACCTGGATCTTGCGCCGAGCGGTTCACTCGCCAAGTTGGCAAGCGAACGGATGAAGGCCGCACAAGATGCAGCGAAGACGGGTAAGCCGGCGAAGAAGAAGCTTTAGGGACAGCCCCCCTAGCCTGACGCAAACCCGCGAGTCACTCTTCCGCCGCTCGTCTCGTCGATTTCGCCGACTGCGACGAGCTCGCCGCACGGGTCGAGCCATGCGCTCGCACCCGGGACGAAGGCGAGGACGTCCCGCAAGTGCACGGTCCGTCCGTGACGTGCGTCGTCCGCTCCGGCGTCGGTCAGCTGGGCCACCGGGAGGGCCTTTGCGGCCGCGAGGGACAGCGGATGCATCCCTGCCGTAAGCTCTTCCGGGGACGCGTCGTAGGGGAGCGCCAGCTCGCAGCCGAAGCGCCCCGATCGCGTCCTTCGCAGGGAGGTCAGGTGGCCCACCGTTCCCAGCGCAGCTGCCAGATCGCGGGCGAGCGCGCGCACATAATAGCCCTTGCCCACCTCGAGAGCGACGTCGAGGCTCGGGGGCTCCTGCTGGCATGCGATCAGTTCCAGCCGACGCACGCCCACTTCGCGCGCGGCCAGGACGATTTCCTCGCCGCGGCGCGCTCGCGCGTACGCTCGCTCGCCGCCCTGCTTTATGGCGGAGAATGCGGGCGGCACCTGCGACGTGCGGGACCGCTCGGCCGCCAGGGCCCCGCCGAGCGTTGGGGTGATGCCGAAGCCGGCGTTGAAGCTCGCGAGCGCTGCCAGAAGGTCGTCACCCGGCGGCAGCCGTCGCACCTCTCGCCCGTCGGCATCGAGTGTATCGGTTTCGATTCCGAGGGCAATGGTCGCTTCGTAGGCTTTGTCCTGGGTCGCGAGCCACGGGACGAGCTTCGTCGCCTCGCCGACCGCTAGTACGAGCACGCCCGTGGCCATCGGGTCCAACGTACCGGCGTGCCCCACCTCACGAATTCCGAGCGCCCGTCTGACCCGCGCCACGGCGTCGTGACTCGTCGGTCCTCGCGGCTTGTCGAGGACCAGTACGCCACTCTTCTTCATGGGGCTACCGAGCATGTGCGGACGGCTAGCCGAACCATACGGAACGTCGCTCGACGAGCGCCCGGTTGAGCATCGATTGAATCTCGGCACGCACGCCCTCCGCCAACCGACCGACGAGGATTTCGTCATCCGCGGCCTCCGCGCCGTAGCCGTCGAAATGGATCGGCTCGCCGAAATAGATTTTCCACTTCGTAGGCGCGGGCAGAAGCCCGATGGGACCGAGCAGGGGGAACGTCGGCGTCACGGGCACGTACGGCACGCCAACCGCCTTTGCAAGGTAGTCGACGCGCGCGAGGAGCGGATTCGTCTCTTCGCTGCCGATGATGGCCACAGGGATTACGGGGGTGCGCGTTCGCAAGCAGAGTTTGACGAAGCCTCCGCGCCCAAAGCGCTGCAGCTTGTAGCGCTCGCGAAAGAGCTTGCCGATCCCCTTCATTCCCTCCGGGAACACGGCGACGAGCGCCTCCCGTTCGAGGAGCCGCGAGGCGTTTTCTTGGCAAGCACGGACCGCACCGATCCGATTGCTGATGCTGCCGACGAAAGGAAAGTGGAAGATCGTGTCCTCCGCGAGCCAGCGCATCTCGCGATGGTGGGGATGCTCGTGGTGCAGGGCCAGGCGCAGCATCATTCCGTCTACCGGGAGCGTTCCCGAGTGGTTCGCGACGAGGAGGCAGCGCCCTTCCTTGGGGACGCGCTCGATGCCATGCGTGACCACGCGAAAATACTTCCTGTAGAGAAAGTCGAAGAAGGGGAGAAGCTTCTGCTCGTAGACCGGGTCGTAGCCGAATTCGTCGACCTCCTCCGAGCGATTGCGCAGTCCGAGACGGCCCCACTGGCGCAGATAGAAGTTCGTCGACAGGAGCTCGCGAGCCGTACCCAACACCCCTTCCGGTTCGGGAACCGTGTGAGGGGGCAGCCGCTCCGCCCGCGCCGGTGACACCGGCGACGGTCGGCCCGTGGCCTCCCGCGTGCGGGTGCGCGCGTCGATCATCCGATCGAGTCGCTCCTCCAGCTGGCGGATGCGGTTAGCGAGGTTCGGGTCGCCTGGCGATCCCTCGCCTCGCACGGAAGGGGAGCGCTCGACCGCCGCGACGGGGGCCCGCCCAGGTATGCTGGCAGCTCGCCGTGCACGGGCACGTCTGCGTCGATGCAGGCTCGCCCCCTCTCGCTGCGTTCGGTCCGTGCCCCCTTCGCTCGTAGAGGGCGCCGGTGCGTCCGACCGCAGGTTCTCCTTCTTGTCGGTCATGCGCGGGTCTCCGAAAGAAGCCTGACATCGCGAAGGCGCTGCGCGCCGACGAAGTCGAGTACGGCTTCGCGTGACGTGTAGGCCGGGCGGAAGCCCATCCCCTCGCGCGCCTTTTGCCCGTCGGCGACACAGAGAAAGCGGAGGTACTTGGCGAAGGAAGCCGGCGCCTCCACGAGCTGAACGGCCCATCCCGCGGCGCCGACCAGCTCGGCCAGCGGGTGAGGGATCGGCACGGCGACGCGCCCGGCGAGTTTGATTACGGTCGAGAGGGGGAGCACTCCGTCGCCGACGATATTGAACGTGCCTCTCGCGTCGCGCAGGACGGCGAGATGAAGAGCGGCGACGGCGTCGACCTCGTGCAAAAACTGAACGAGCGGATCGAAGCCCATGGCCGTCGGTACGAACCGGTGCGCGAGATACCGTGTGACGGCGTTTCGCACATTGGGTCCGAGGATCGGCGCCGCGCGAAGGATGGTGACGATGGCGCCCGGCGATCGCTCGGTGAGCTTGCGGGCCTGCTCCTCGGCTTCGATCTTGTCGGCAAAATAGGGTTCGGTCCGCGGGGCGCGAAGCGGGTGCTTCTCGGTAAGAAAGTTCGGATTCGACGGGTGGGCGCCATAGAGCCACGTGTGCGACCAGAGGACCAGCTTTCTCACCTGCGCGTGACGAGCGGCCACCGTGACGTGCATCGTCCCGAGACTCTCCAGCTCGTGCGCCCACGCCGTCGCGTGGGTCGGCGACGCGAGAAAGGCCAAGTGAGCCAGCGTATCGACCCGCTCGGCAGTTAGGATCTCGGCCACGCGCGCTTCGGCGGCGGGTTGCGTGAGGTCTACATCGTACGACCGCGTCTTTTGCCCTGCATTCGGAGTGGCAATCACGTCGAGGGCGACGATGCGGCCGATGCGTTCGTCCTCTTCGAGCGAACCGATCAAGCTCGCCCCGAGAAAGCTCGCCGCCCCCGTCACGGCCACGACGCGCGTCGGTGCCTGGGGTATCTGAATGCCATGGTGGGAAGCCTGCGCCGGTGCAAGCGCCGCGGAATTGGCGGAGACGCGGCGCGGACGCTTCATCGGGCGCGAAGGTAGCGTCGGTCGCCGGGTCGAACCAGTTACCCGCGGACACGGCAAGCCCAAGCAGGATCGTGATACCTTGGAGAGAGAGAGCACGATGACGATCTCCACCATCCCAGCGCCTTTGCGCCTGGGGCCCTACGAACTGCTCCGGCGGATCGCGACGGGCGGTATGGCGGAGGTCTATCTCGCCAGGCGCGCCGGTCCGCACGGCTTTCAGAAGATCGTTGCGGTCAAGCGAATTCTGCCCCAGTTCGCGCGCGACCCAGACTTCGTGGCGATGTTCGTGGACGAAGCGCGCGTGTGTGCGCGGCTCGGCCATCCGAACATCGTGCAAGTGTTCGACTTCGGCGAAGACCAGGGCGAACTCTACATGGCGATGGAGTACGTGGACGGGACGACTGGCGCGCGTTTGGTCCGCGCGGTTGCAGCGCGCTCCGAGGAAATCCCGCTCGAAGTGTGCCTTTACGTCACGCTCTCGGTCCTGCGGGCTCTCGAGTGCGCGCACTGCGCGCGCGACGAAGAGGGAAAGCCGCTTTCGCTCGTGCACCGGGACGTGTCACCCGGCAACGTGCTCATCGACCGATCCGGTGCCGTGAAGCTGACCGATTTCGGGATCGCGAGGGCCGCCGAGATCGAGCGCAGAACCGATGCCGGCCAGCTCAAGGGCAAGCTCGGCTACATGTCGCCCGAGCAGGTCGTCGGACGCGATCTCGACGCACGGAGCGACATCTTCACGCTCGGCATCGTGTTGGCCGAAACGCTCATTTTGCGCCCCCTTTTTGGCGGCGGCAAAGAGCTCGACGTCCTCATTCGGATTCGCGACGCGGACCTCAGCCCAATCGATCGCGCCGTGGGCCGGGTGCCCGACGATCTCCGCGCCGTGCTGTTTCGCGCGCTCGCGCGCGACCCGGCGCTCCGTTGGCCCAGCGCCCTCGCGTTCGCCGAGGCCATCGAAGACATCGTGAGACGGCGACGCTTGCAGGTGGGGCCTTCGCGGCTCGCCGCGCTCATCGAAAAGCTCGGCCTCGTGGCCGCCGCGGACGAAGGTGCTCACAAAGCAAATGGAGACGAGCGGGATCCGGTGAGCGAGGAGTCGACGGCGCAGCTCCGCGGGAACACGGCAGCGAGAAGCGTCCTGAGCGACCACTCCACCAGCGCCACGACCTCCGGAGGCCAGAGGGTGGACCCCTCCTCTCCGAACATCTACCGCGTGCGCCAACTCGACGGCAGTCTGCTCGGGCCCGTGCCGTTTCCCGGTCTCATCGAGCTATTTGCGACCGGCGAGGTCGGCTCGACGTGCACGATCGCTCGCGACAATGGGCGCTTCCTGCCTCCAAGCGATTACGCGGAGTTGTCGCGCTTCCTGACCAGTCCCGCACTCAAGTGGGACGTCGACTTTCCGAGCGACCCAATCGACCGCGGCCGGCTCGATCCCGCGCGGCTTCCGACGCGCGTGTTCCACCTCGCCGTCCGACGGGAAACGGGCGTGCTCGTGCTGCGCGACGGGCCGCGAAAGAAGCGCGTCTTCTTCGTCGAGGGATCCCCGGAGTGTGTCACCTCCACCGACAAGCAAGAGCTCCTCGGCGAGTTTCTCATCGCGCGCGGTCAGGTACTCCGAATGGAGATGGAGATGGCGCTCGCGATGCTGCCGACGTTCGGCGGGCGGCTCGGCGATGCACTCGTGGGTATCCACGTCCTTCGACCGATGGAGCTCTTTCGGGCAGTCCGCGAGCAGACGGAAGAGAGGCTCGTCGACATCTTCCGGTGGAAAGGCGGCGAGATCTCCTTCGCACGCGGAGTCCGGTCCCAGGAAGAGACGTTTCCGCTCGGCGTCGACACGTATGAGCTCATCGGGCGCGGGATCCGAAGCGGATACAGTAAGGACGAGCTGCAGGCCCTCCTCGCCCCCGTCTACGAAGAGGTGATCGAACCTGTCTCCGTCCCTCCCGTGCGCCTGGAAATGTTCCGGCTGCCCGAACGCGAAGCGGCCGCGATCGAGGCGGTCACGCGCAAGACGACGCTCGCAAAGCTGGTGGGGGAGCTGACGGCTTCCGGGGGCGCAGACCCCGAGGAGGTCATGCGAGCGACTTTCCTGGGGCTAGCCTGCGACCTTCTTCGGAGCTCGAAGTGGATCATCCCGCCGAGCTTCCTCAAGAGCAAGTGAGCTAGTGCTATCGTGCGCCGCGGGAGCGCATCGCGCGTGTCGCGCGAATGCGTGGCGAAGCACAGGTTTGCAGTGAGAATCAGCGTTCGGACGAAGCTCTTTCTTGTTTCGATTGCACTCATCGTGGCGTCGATGGGGGCGGCGGAGGCCTATCTCACGTCCAGCGTGGCGAACCACCTATCGGACGCGATTCGTTCGGACTTGATGGTGCGCGCGCGCCTGGTCGCCCGCGAAGCGAGCGCCCTCCCGGCGACTCTCGACAATTCCGCCGCGTGGGACGGCCTCGCGCACGACTTGGCTCGAACCGCCGACGTGCGAGTCAGCATCATTCGGCGTGACGGCACGGTGCTCGGCGACTCGGAAGTGCCGCTCGCGGAGCTGCCGCGGCTCGAAAGCCAATCGAGACACCCCGAGGTGCAGCAGGCACTCGACAAGGGCGACGGCTGGAGCGAGCGTTCGAGCGCGGCCATGCCGCAGCGGACCTATTACGTTGCCGTGGCGTTCGAGCGGGACCGAGTTCTCGCGGGGGTCGTCCGCATTGGCCGTGCGCTGCGAGAAGTCGATCGAGCGACCGCGGACATGCGACGCTTCATCGCGCTGGGGTCGCTCGTCGCCCTCGCCCTCGCCCTGGTCTTCTCGAACGTCGTCGCGCGCCGAATGTCCGCCGCCGTCGGGGAGCTCACCGAGGCGGCGCGACGGATGACCGAGGGCGATCTCTCCGTGCGAACACGCATCGAAGGGCACGACGAGCTGGCGGAACTGGGCCACGCACTCGACCGGCTCGCCGGCAGCTTGGCGACCACGCTCGGTCAATTACGGGCGGAGCGCGACCTCCAAGGAAGGATCCTAGAGGCGATGCAGGAGGGCGTCGTCGTCGTCGATCGCGACGGGCGAATCGCGCTCGTCAATCCGGCGCTCCGATCGATGCTCCTGGTCGGGGCCGACGCGGTCGGAAAGCTACTCATCGAAACCGTTCGCCACGCGCAGCTCGAGGAGCTTCTCGCGGCGGCGCGCGAGGAACCGTCGGAGGCGAGTCGCCTCGAAATCGAGTTGCCCGGGCTGAAACCGAGGCGCCTCTTGGTCCATGCCGCGCCGCTGTCGGGGGACGACGAAGGGCTGCTTTTCGTGCTCGTCGACGTGACGGAGCTACGCCGTCTCGAGTCGCTTCGCCGCGACTTCGTCGCGAACGCGTCGCACGAGCTCCGTACGCCGATCGCGGCCGTGCGCTCCGCTACCGAGACGCTTCGCACGGGCGCGCTCCACGATCCAGACGTCGCGGCCCGCTTCGTGGACATCATCGAACGAAACGCGCAGCGGCTTCAGAGCCTGCTCGAAGACATGCTCGAGCTCTCGAAGCTCGAATCGAACGAGTTCAAGCTCAAGCGCGAGCGCGTCGAGCTCGGGAGCGTGGTGCCGATCGTCTTGGCGCTCTTCCGAGAACGAGCGGAGAAGAAAGCCGTGAGGCTTGCGGCCGAGCTGTCGCGCGCGGCAGGAGCCGTCGAGGGAGACGCCCGAGCGCTCGAACACGTGCTGTCGAACCTGGTGGACAACGCCGTGAAGTACTGTCCGGCTGGAACTCGGGTGCTCGTGAGCGCGTCCCAGCAGGGCGACCGCGTCAATCTCATCGTATCCGACACGGGTCCGGGCATCGCCGCCGAGCACCTTTCGCGCGTCTTCGAACGCTTTTATCGCGTGGATGCGGGTCGTTCGCGTGAGCTCGGTGGGACCGGCCTCGGGCTTTCGATAGTCAAGCACATGGTCGAGGCCATGCGGGGCAAGGTCTGGGTGGAAAGCGAAGTGGGCCGCGGATCGACGTTCACGGTGTCGCTGCCACGCGCGCCATCGGCCAACGTGTGAGCTCGCTGTAACGAACATTTCACGCGAAAAGTAGTGGTTCGTCACGAGTTCAGACGAACGTTCCGTTCCGTGATGTTCGTGCAGATCGCCGTGGCGATGACGGCCGCGTCGCTGGTGCTCTATGGGTCGATGATGGGCCTCTTCATGGGCGCGCTCATCAAGCGCAACGCGCGGCGTCCGGCGGCGGTCGACCGAGCCCCGAGGGTCAGCATCCTCAAGCCACTCGCCGGACACGACGACGACCTCGAAGCGAACCTCGAGTCGTTCGCGAGGCTCGACTATCCGTCGTTCGAGCTCTTGCTGGGCATCGCTTCGTTGACGGACCCGGTCTATCAGGTGGCGCGGCATTTCGTGGCGACCCACGCCCATCAAGTGGGCTTCAGCGTCCGAATCGTGGTGACCGATCCGGACGTCGCCATTAATCCGAAAGTGGCCCAGCTGGTCGGTCTCGAGCGGGCCGCGACGGGCGACGTCTACGTGATCTCCGACTCAAACGTTCGCGTCCGCCCGGACTACCTGTGGTCCCTCGTCGCGGAGCTCGCCGACGAGCGAGTGGGGTTGGTAACCAGCCTTTTTGGCGGCAACGGCGAGCGGACCCTCGGAGCCGCGCTCGAGAACCTTCAGCTGTGCGCGGCGGTAGCCCCGGGCTACGCGGCGATGAACGCCATCCATCGGCCGGTGACGGTCGGGAAATCGATGGCGATGCGCCGCCGCGACATGGCGCGCCTGGGAGGGTTCTTGCCCTTGGGTGACGTACTGGCCGAGGATTACGCACTCGGCCAACGCTTCCGCGATGCCGGATTTCTTGTCCGGGCGTCCCTCGACATGGTCGAGAACTGGAACGTCGCTTGTACGGTGATGCGCACGGTCGAGCGCCACACTCGGTGGTCGAAGCTCCGTCGGGCGCTTCTTCCGGCGGGGTTCGCGCTCGAACCGATGCTGGTACCCATCGTCGTCGCTTCGGCCGCAGCGGCAATCGCTCCGGGCGAGCTGACCGCGGCGATGCTCGGAGCGACGTGTATCCTCCAGACCACGACGGCCCTGATCGCGGTGCGGATGCTTCGGGGGCGATGGTTGGCTTGGTGGTACGCGCCTCTCGAGATCGTGCGTTCGTACGTCGCGTTCCTCTGCTGGATTCGAGCCGCGGCGAGCCGGCGCATCGAATGGCGAGGCCACACGTTCACGCTGACACGGGGGAGCGTGATCG
>JBAULD010000703.1:0-2307 GCA_049578005.1 Polyangiaceae bacterium | reverse complement strand
AAGTGGAAGTCGGCACTCAGCAAGTGAACCGCTCGGGCGAAACGCTCGGCGAAATCGTCCGCTCGATCAAGCGTGTCACCGACATGGTGAGCGAAATCGCCGCCGCCTCCCGAGAGCAGAACTCCGGAGTGGATCAGGTCAACACCGCGGTGACGCAGGTGGACCAGGTGACCCAGGGCAATGCCGCGCAGACCGAGGAGCTGTCCGCGACGGCGACCTCCCTCTCCGAGAAGGCGGTGCATCTCGAGGGTCTCGTCGCGGGCTTCGAGCTCGGGACGGGTCGAAAAGCCAAGCCGGCGACGGCGCGCGACATTGTGCCTGCCAAGCGCGGAGCACCTACCGCCATGCCGACGCCGCGGAGAAAGAAGACCGCCACGATGGACTCCGGAGTGCAGCGCTCGCTCCTTCCGCCCAAGGCCGCGAGCGGGTTCGAGGAATTCTGAGAAGAGAGCATGTACGTACTCATTCTCCACGGGGCCGCCGGACCCCTTTCGCAGCTCGCGGAGCTTCTCCGGCGCGACAACCACGACGTCAGCGTCGTAACCGACGCCGCGGCCGCGAAGTCGGTCCTCGCCAAGCGAAAGGCGGACATCGCCGTCGCTTCGGCGTCCGTCGACGACCTGGCTGCGGTCGCGACTGCGCTGCGGCCGCCCGAGGACGCGACCTACCGCTCGCTCATCGCCGTGGTCGGGAAGGACACCTCCGCCGCGCGCCAGGCCGCGTTCGGTGCCGGAGCGGACGACGTCGTGGTCTCCAGCGCGAGCGCTTCGGAGCTCGCGGACCATGTTCATTCCGCCGAGCGCGTGGTGAAGCTGGAGAGGCGCCTGCGGGAGCGCGTGGCAGAGCTGGAGAGCGCCCTCCGGCGACTCTCGATGCAGGCCCTGGTGAGAGGACAGGAGGTCGCCTCGGGCGCGGCGAAGTCACCTGCGGGCGGTGGACTGACGGTGCTCCTCACCACGACGTGGACCGGGCTCGAGGAGCTCCTCGGGAACATGTGCACGGAGTACCTCCAGACTCCCTTCGTGCACCTCGTCGGTGCGGCGCCCCCGTCGAGCGGCTGCCGAGGCTCGCGTATCTCGCTCAGCGACACGGAGAATCAGCTCAAGCTCGAGTTGTCGTTCTATGCGACGGACGAGTCCGCGCGTGCCATCGCGACCTCCTTCTGCGGAGGCGACGCGTCGGTGGTCGACGATGACGTGATTCGCGATGTGCTCCTCGAACTCGCGAACTCCGGGATGGGTGTCATCAAAGCGGGGTTTCTGGGCGAGCAGTTCCGCTTCGTGGGGGCCATCCCGGAGCCGACCACGTCCGCCGACCGCGCGAAGGCCTTCGACGGTGCCGAGGCCAAGCGGATCCTCGCCTTCCGCTCGGACAAGGCGGTCGTCTACGTGGCGGTGACGCTCAAGCACCAGGGTCGGGTCCGGGTGTTGGGGGCGCGGCTCAAAGAGGGAATGGTCGTCGCGGCCGACGTGAAGAGCGAAGCGGGCGTCCTCCTCGTCCGCGCGGGGACTCGACTCACGGAGACCACGGCCGAAAAGCTCGCGCGCCTATTCCCGAAGGGGCAGATTGAGCTCGCGGACGCGGCTGCCTGATAGCGGCGCACACTTCGCGCGATAGCGGAACCCGACGTCGCACCGTTCGAGACCCTTCGGCGGCATCGGCGGAGGTCCACTGAACTTCGCCGGCCGTTGTCCGTATTGAATTGTATCGGTGCCTAGGCTCTCGATCGGATTGCGAGGCCTGACCATCGCGTCGGCCGTCTTCATCGGCGGTTGCGCGGCGAACCCCGGCGACGCCGGCGAAGGCCAAACCACGGGCGCCTGGAACTCCGGCCACCGCGGCGGAGGCGATGCTGGCCCGGCGCTTGTCAGTGCTTGCTCGACCCCGGGCGCCGTCGCCCCGTGCGGCCAAGTCGACCGAGTTTCAGGAGGCTACGTCACCTGCACCACCGGCCACATGACCTGCGCGGCGGGCGTGTGGGGGCCGTGCCTCGGCGACCAAATCACGACGAAAGTCGCGCCAACGACCGGCGGCCTGAGGATCAACGACTTCGGGACGCAGGTCGACTGCGTCAACGACCCGTGCGACCCGACCTGCGTCCAGGTCGTCGATACGCCGCAGGGCCTGGACGCCGGCGCGGAAAGCGGCTTCCAGATCACCGAGGCCGGGCTGACCCCCGCGCCCATCGTGACTTCGGACGCCGGCGTCGTCTGCACGGGCCTGACGGTCAACCCGCCGACGCTCGACGTGACCGTCATCGGCCTGAGTCCAATCGTCACGACTCCCAGCACTCCCGTCCTCAGCGCG
>JBAULD010000702.1:0-1509 GCA_049578005.1 Polyangiaceae bacterium | reverse complement strand
GCGACGATGAGGTGGGTGCGCAGCCCGGCCTGTCTCCGGTGGATGTCACGCTCGAAGCCGATTACCCCTCCCAGGAAAGCGGCGAGCGTGATGCGTAGGATCATCTCCCAGTGCGGGATCATTGGTTCTGCTTTTCGTTGGTCAAGGCCGTGTTTCCCCGCCGAGGCTGCATCGAAGCTAGCGGTGGAGCGGCTCGCTGGCCATCATCTCGCCTCGCTTCATCGCGGGCATTCTACTGCACCGGACAGCGCGGCCACCTAAGGAACTCGCACGAGGACCTCCCTCGTTCCGTCGAAAGCCTCGAAGCTCGCGGAGGTGTCGCCACGAGAAGCCGCCAGTAGCCAGCCATAGCCCCTGATCGCCCGCCGTCCGTGTAGAGATTTTGGAGACGCGGGGGAAGCGAGCGCCTCCGGACCACGGGTCGGTCGCTTCGTCGCGCCTCCTGCGGGGCCGACCGCACAAGAGCGCTCTGCTGCCGTGGTAGCGTCCGCGCAATGGGCACGGTCCGCGTCGGCGAGTTCGAGTGGGACGACGCGAAGGCCAAGGCGAACGTTCGCAAGCACGGCGTGACGTTTGAGGAGGCAATGACCGTTTTCCTGGACGAACTGGCTGTCCCCTTCGAGGAGGCCGAGCATCCAGATCGGCTGCTTTTGGTCGGCGAGTCGCGGCTCGGCCGGACGGTCCTCGTGGTCTTTACCGAGCGCGTCGCGCGCGGTACCATCCGAATCATCAGCGCCAGGCGAGCCACGAAACGCGAGCGGAGAGCCTATGTCGAAGGAGACTGAACCGACCAAGCGTTCGCTGCGGGAGATCCCGGAGGTCGACTTCACCAAGGCCAAGCGGCTTCCGCGTGGGAAGTACGCCGCGAAGGCGAGGCGGTCGTTCGCGGTCGCGCTCGTCGAACCGGAGGTGTTCGCGCGCTTTGGGAGCTCGGAGGCCGTGAACGCGGCCCTGCGCGCGGTCATCGAGGCGGCGGATGCCGTGAAGCATCCCGCGAAAACGAAGCGCTCCTCCGGTTCGAAGCGGAGCGCGGCATAGGACCCTGTACCCGCAAACACCTGCTACTTTGCGACGAGGTGGCGCTCGTGGGTGCCGCATCGAGTCCCGCCGGATCACCCTCCCCCTGTGGCTCGGCATGGAACCATCTCGCCCGGCGCAGGAGCTCGGCGCCGCAGTGCTCAGGGCAGTCGCGCCGCGCGAAGACCGTGGCGTAACCCGATCCGAGATCGGCGGTCACGTCGCTAGGCCCCTCGTTGAGGTGCTCGGCGATGACGACCAAGAACGGCGCGGCGTAGAAGCCATCGACGTCGGACATCCGACCGAGGGCGAGTTCGTCGCGCTGCTCGCAGAGGGGGCTTGGCGCGAGGGGGCGGTCACCACCAAGACGCGGCGTTCGAGAGCTGTCTCTCGCCGCTTGCCTTGGCACGTTCCTGCCCGTACGTGGATAGATTGTCGAGACGATCGCCACTGCCTCACGAATTCCGTCGCGGGAGGCGGGATCAGTTCCCG
>JBAULD010000701.1:0-3264 GCA_049578005.1 Polyangiaceae bacterium | reverse complement strand
GAAGCTCTCCGCCGGAGGCCGCTTCGTACCCAACGACGTGACGCTCGGCGCCGGTGAGGGGCGCCCTCGGCTCTGGCTCGTCACCGGGCCGAACATGGCAGGCAAGTCGACGCTCATGCGCCAGACGGCGATCGCAGTCATCCTCGCGCAAATGGGTTCGTTCATTCCGGCCCGGCGCGGGCGCATCGGGGTCGTGGATCGGGTGCTCACACGCGTCGGGGCGAGCGACAACCTGTCGCGTGGCGAAAGTACGTTCATGGTGGAGATGAAGGAAACGGCGAACGTGCTCCGGCGCGCGACCACCCGCTCTCTGGTCGTGCTCGACGAAATCGGGCGCGGGACGAGCACCTACGATGGCCTGGCGATCGCGTGGGCCGTGGCCGAGCACCTGCACGATGCGGTCGCTTGTCGCGCGATGTTCGCGACGCACTATCACGAGCTCACGGAGCTCGCGAACACGCGGGGGCCGACGTGCGAGACGTGGAGCGTGAGCGCGCGCGAGCACGACGGGGACATCGTTTTTTTGCACAAGCTGCAGCGAGGCGCGGCTTCGCGAAGCTACGGCATCGCCTGTGCCCGGCTGGCCGGGGTGCCCGAACCCGTGCTCGCACGTGCTCGGGTTCTGCTGGGCGAGCTCGAGCAGGGCGTCGCCGCGAAAGACCTCGAGCCTTCCCCGCGCTCTGGGTCGAAGGCCGCGCAGCCGCAGCTCGGTCTCTTCGAGGCATCGGTGACCCGAACGGCCCCCCATCCGGCGATCGAGACACTACGAGCGGTCGACGTCGATCGCCTCACGCCTCTCGAAGCGCTGGGGCTCATCGCCAGCCTCCAGAAAATGGCCAATCGCACGTGACCGGGAGGACTCCCCGAGTTCTGCCCTACGTCGCGGTCGCTTTGGCGGCGAGCAGCTGGGGTACGTGGGCGCTCGTCATCCGGCGTGCGGAAGCCATCGCTCCGATGCCGTCCGCTCTCGAGTCGACGGTCGTCATGGCGGTGATCACTATCGTCGCGGGCGTGGCGTCGCTGCGCGACCGCGTCGCGGCGCGCCGCACCTGGCAGGCGTGGGCGAGCGTCGCGTGGTTCGGGGTCGCGGACGTCTTGAACGTCTTGTTGTTTTTTGCGGCGTACAAACTCACGATCGCGGTCGCCGTTCTGACGCACTACCTGACGCCGATCTTCGTCGCTCTGGTCGCGCCCCTCGTGCTGCGCGAGAGACTGACCGCGCGTACGGGGTGGGCGATCGCCGCGTCGTTCTCCGGTCTGGCGGTCATGATCGCTCCGTCGGGCACCGCGGCGAGCGCGGCGACGGTCTGGACGAGCGCCGCTCTAGGGGCCGGGAGCGCGGTGTTCTACGCGTCGAACGTTCTCGTGAATAAAGCCATGGTCGGTTCGTTTTCGACCAGTCAAGCGATGTTTTGGCACGGGGTCGTCGCCACAGCGCTGGGGCTTTCGCTGGTGCCTCCGGGCGCTTGGGCGGGGATCGATCCTCGGGCCATCGTGTTTCTGGCCCTGGCTGCGCTCGGTCCGGGTGCGCTCGGTGGGCTGGCGTTCGTGTGGGGTCTACGGCGGATGCCGGCGGCGCACGCGTCCACGTTGACACTGCTCGAGCCGGTGGTCTCGCTCATGCTGGGCGCGTGGGTTCTGGGCGAGCGCGTGGGTGCTTCGGCGATCCTTGGAGGCGCGATGATCCTGGCTGGCGCGGTTCTCGTGATGACGCAGTCTCGGGGGCCGGTGCTCACCGGGCGTCGGGCTGTAACGTAGCCAGGCTAGATCGCTCGGACCGCCTGGAGCGCTTGTGCCACGGAATCCCAGTCCAAAGTGGGAAACCCGAAAGCGCCGTTCTTCGCCGCCCATGCCTTTCCGACCGCACGAAGGGCCTCACTGCGTGTCAGGCCGGACTCGCCGATGCTGGGTCGCTCCGGCGACTGACGCGCGTGCGCCACAGCGCTGAAACCGGCCCCGCCGTCGTCGCTTGGGAGCGGGGCAATCTGCACCGTGAGACGGGTGTCCTCACACGAAAGGTCGTAGACCATCGCGTTCGCGCTTCGGAACTGGTTGGTGATTCGAACGCGTGCAGCGTTCTTTTCTTCGCGCATCGATTAGGCCTGCCTTTCGTCGCGGGCCGTGCCAAGGTAGCATCTCGCCGCGTGGAGCGCCGCATCCGTGTCCCCTCCGTACCTCTATGCGCGAGCGCTGGCGTCGAGCCGGCAGGCACCCGCAGACGCGGCTGAGGTCTTCGAGCGAGAGGGGGTTCTAGTCGTCGTCGTCGCCGATGGAAGAGGGGGTATCCGTGGCGGGGACGAAGCCAGTCGCTCCCTCGTCGCCGTTGTCAAGTCGGCGGTGGACGATCCCGCATTCACGCCAAGAGACGTCGGGGCCTGGGTCGATTTGTTCCGGACCCGGGATACCGCACTTGCCTCGAAGGGCTCAGGCGAGACCACCGGGGTCGTCGTGGCGCTCTGGCGTCAGGGCTTGGTCGGCGTCAGCATCGGGGACAGCGAGGCTTGGGTCGTGACGCCGCGGGGAGTCGACAATCTGACGGTAGGACAGCAGACCCGACAAAGACTGGGAAGCGGCCGCGTCAACCTGGCGACGTTCGCGCGACCGTCCCTTGGGGGGGTCCTCGTCATGGCAACGGACGGTCTATTCAAGTTCGCGTCCCAAGACATTATCGCGGGTGTCGTCCGCGCCGCGCCGTTCGAGGCCGCAGCGGAGCGTCTGGTCGAGTTGGTGCGCAACCCGAACGGCACGCTCGCCGACGACGCGGCGGTGGTGCTCGTGAGAGGCTGACTCACGGTCGGATGAAGAACTTTTCCCGTCCGACGCTCGTACAGCTCTTCGTCTGGACGACGCTCGCGATTGCGTTGGCCATCGGGGCTACGTTCTTCGTCCTTTTGGATGCCTCACGACGATCGATCCTCGAACGGTCCAATCGCCTTCGCGACGCAGAGGCCGCCCGCATCGGAACGCGGCTTTCGACCGAGCTCGGAGTGGCGGTCACGGCCCTCGAGGATGTCGAGGCGTCCCTTCGGTTCGGAGCGATGCGCCTCGATGAACCTCTCGCCGTGGAGACCCGCCTCTTTTCGGAGTTGCTCGATCATCCCTCACTCGCGGACATCGCCCTGACGCACGCCACGCTGCTCGGCCACGAAGCCGGCGGCGAAGCGCAGCTCGCGGCCGCCGACCGGTGGCAAATGATGGTGTTTCGCCGAACCGCCGATCCGACGAGCGAGCTGGTCACCCGATGGATCTCGAGCGAAGAAGGGC
>JBAULD010000700.1:0-3000 GCA_049578005.1 Polyangiaceae bacterium | reverse complement strand
CCGTGGAGGCGGTAGCGGCGGCGCCGCTGGCGCTAGCGCCGCCGGCAGCGGCGGCACGGCGGCTCGCGGGTCGATTCCCTGCACGACGACAACCTGTACCGCTCCGCAAGTGTGCTGCGTCGCGATGGCGGGCCAAGGCGAGGGCGACGACGGCGGCAGTTCGTGCGCAGACCCGGGCGCCTGCCCGGCCGGCACCGTCGCCATCGCGTGTACCAGCGCCCAAAACTGCGCTGGTACTGGCGTGTGCTGCTTCGGCAGTAGGAACGGAGGAACGGGGGGAGGGGGCGGCGCCGAGGGGCCAATCTGCCAGAGCACCTGCGCGGGAGGCACGCAGCTCTGCAGCACCGACTCCGAATGCCCGCCGGACGAATCGTGCGGGTCCTTTGCCGGCCGTGGGGGAGGCATGGGCGGCGGCGTAGGTATTTGCCAGAGCTTCGATGGCGGTCCCAATTTCGGGGGATTCCGCATGTTCGATGGAGGCGAACTGTTCGACGCCGAAGGTCGCTTCCGAGAGAGGGACTGAGTCGCGGCTCAACGAGATTGCCATTGGTCAGCGATGCATGGTCAGCGATGCAACATCCCTTCGAGACGCGCTAGGTGGGGCGAGTTCGGGAAGCGGCCGCGGAAGTTCGCGAAGCGCGCTCGTGCTTCCTGCGTCCGGCCCAGTTCCACGAGGGCCTCGAGTGCGAGCACTTCGCGCTCGGGGACCAGCGTCCCATCAGGAAACAAACGCGCGTGCTCCTCTGTGAGCTGCAACGCCGCCCTCGGGTTGGAGCCGAGTTCGCGGCGGGCCCGCAGAAGGAGCGCCCCCTCGTTGATCCCCGGGTCGATCGGCGACGGGGGTGTCGCGGAGGACCCGGGAAAGACCGGCTCACCTGCGGCGGGCGCCGCGGTCGCAAGCGGAGCCGGCGGCGTCTCGGTGGGTCCCTCCGCGACCGCGGAGCTTGCAACTGTTGGCGATTGCGGCGCTTTGGAGATCGGGCGGTGTGGGACGGGCGCTCGCTGCGTGGAGCCGGGCGCCGGAGGCGGTCCAGGAACGGGGACCGCCGCGCGCGCTGCGATCCCCGCCGTCGGTTCCGAGCTCCGAGCGGCGGGTTCCTCGTTCTCGACCGCGCCACGTGGCGCAACTTCGTTTCCGGTGGCTCCGGCCGCTACCGCCGACGGAGTGGGTGCCGGGCGGTGCCACGGTCGCGTGCTGCTGCTAGCGGCCAGCCCTCCGGCCACGATTGCAACGCCTACCGACAGTACGATTCCAGCCTTCGCGGCCCACGCGCTCGACCCTTTCACGAGCGAGCCGCGGGCAGACGCCTCCGCGCCGCCCGATTTTCCGGTTGGACCCAGCGCTGTGCCGATCTGGCTCCAGAGCGCCTCGGTCTCCTGCGGGGTGAACCCGTCCTCGCGCGCGTGCCGAAGCAGCTCGTCGAGCGGCTTTGCGCCCGCGGCGGAAGGAGCGGATCCGTGGGTTTCCGTGGGATTTTTCATTGGGCTCCCGGGCGTGAACGAGTTTTGGATCCGCTCCTTCTCATGACGTGCTCCTGACCCGGTCGAGCTCCTCGCGAAGTTTGTCGAGCCCCGCTTTTCGGCGCGAATACGCGGTGGGCAGCGGACACGAGAGTGCCTCGGCGACCTGCCGCATGGGTAGACCTTCGATCTCGTATAAAACAATGATGGCGCGATGATCCTCGTCGAGGACATCGAGCAAGCGCGTCAA
This sequence comes from Polyangiaceae bacterium, assembly GCA_049578005.1. Taxonomy (GTDB): domain Bacteria; phylum Myxococcota_A; class Polyangia; order Polyangiales; family Polyangiaceae; genus Palsa-1150. The sequence goes on along the minus strand of JBAULD010000700.1, from coordinate 1,289 downwards.
GAGCTGGCGCTCGTCGCGTCGCTCGATGTCCGCATGCTGGTCCGCTTCCACGCCTTGCTCCGGGGGTTGCGCAACGATGTCCTCCCGCCGACGTCGCCGACGTCGCCGGCGGCGCCGAAAGGCCCAGGCTACGCGCACGCAGATTTGTCGGATCCAGGTCCCGAGACGGGACCGACCTTCGAATTCGCCGTAGCGCCGATCGACGACGAGGAAGACCTCTTGCGCTGCGTCGTGCAGGTCGGCCTCGGGAACCCCGAGATAACGCAGCGTGCGCCCGACCGCGGAGGCGTATCCCTCGAAGATCTCTTGAAACGAGAGCCGCGCGAACTCCGGGTCCGCCTCCTCCTCGCCGGGCACGTCGGGAGCGGGACCTTCGCGAGCTGCGCCCACGAGGGCCTCTTGCGTCACCCGATCCACTCGATTCCCCATCTCTGACAGACAGATGCCCGGCTGGCCCGCGTTTTATGACCGTTCACGCGCAAACGAAGCCGGGGGAGTGACGAGCGCCGGAATTTCCCGTGTCACTGGAGCTGGAGAGGGCAGGTAGGCCGAAGAAATCTCAGAACTAGGCTCGAGGCCTCGATTCGTCACCAGAGCTGAGCAGGTTCCGCAGGATGTTCGCGAGCTTCGCCACTTCGACCGGCTTCGCCAGATGCTCGACGAATCCGCGTCCGAGAGCCTGCTCCCGGTCGCTCGCCTGTGCATACCCCGTCAGCGCGATGAGCCTCGGCGTGCGTTGTCCGAGCTCGTGCGACATCGTACGGGCCAGCTCGTACCCATCCATCTCCGGCAAGCCAATGTCGAGAATGGCCGCGTCAGGCGGATCCGTACGCACGATGGCGAGCGCCTGCGTCGCGTCCAAAGCGACGAGTGAGTCGTAGCCAATCTCAGCCAAGTATGCAGCAAGCATCTCCGCACTATCGGCGTTGTCGTCGACCACGAGCACCCGGCGCTTGCCGGGCGCCAAAGCGGGAAGTTGCTCGAGACGGTCGCTGCCCGGAGCGACCGCCGGGGACGCGACCAGAGGCAGGCGTATTCGGAAGCTCGCCCCCCGGCCTTCTCCCGAGCTTGTCGCGTCGATGCGACCACCGTGCGCCGCCAGGATACTCCGCGCAATCGCCAGGCCGAGGCCCAGCCCACCCGTATGCCGATCACTCCCCTGCCGGCCTTGAGTGAAGATATCGAATACGCGCGGCAATAGCTCGGGTGCGATTCCTTCGCCTTCGTCCCGAATTTCGATCTCGGCATCACCGTCGTAGCAGCCCGCCGTCACGTAGACCGCCTTACCC
>JBAULD010000699.1:0-4105 GCA_049578005.1 Polyangiaceae bacterium | reverse complement strand
AGGACAGCTCCATGCCCACTGCCAGAAAAACAACGGAGACGACGAAAAAAGCGCGCCCTCGCTTGACCAGTAGGGGGATTCAGAGTCGAGAGCGAGCGAGCCCGGCGGCGAGCGCGCGGAGCCTACTTCTGTAGGCGAGCACGCTCGACACCGGGATCGCGAAGCTATCGACGAAAAGCACCAGGGTTCTACGCGGGACCCGCGATCTTCGTCACCGTCCGGACGAGTAGCTCGTCTTTGCACGGCTTGGTGACCCACGCCTTTGCTCCGGCGCGCTTCGCGCGTTCGATGAGGGTAGGGTTGGCCTCGGTGGTGAGCATCACGACGGGAATCCCCGCGTGCTGCCCGCCCTGTTTCATGCGCTCCAGAAAATCGATGCCGCTCAACCGCGGCATGTTCACGTCACAGATGACCATCGCGGCGTCCGCGTTGGCAGCCAATTTGTCGAGGGCGTCTAGTCCGTCGACGGCTTCGATGACCGCATAGCCGGCCGCCACCAGGGCAAGCGAAGCCTGTTGCCGAACCGTGATCGAGTCGTCGACGACAAGGATCTTTTTTGGCATCGGGGTCAAGATGAGGATAACCGATATGGGGTCAGGTCCGTGAGCTTTCCCTCTCTCGTCATCTTCGATTGTGACGGCGTTCTCGTCGACAGCGAGCCGCTTCAACTGCAGGCGCTTCTCGACGTCGCGGCGACGGTGGGGTTCGGCTTGCCCTTGCCCGAGGCGATCGACCGATTCCGCGGCGCGAAAATGGCCGACGTCGTCCGATTCATCGAGGAGCAAATCGGCCGCCCCACACCGTCCGACTTCGTATCCAGTGTCCGCGCGCGCCAGGCGGAAGCGTTCGCGCGTGAGTTGCGCCCCGTGGAGGGGGTACGAGATGCTCTCGATCGGTTACCGATTCCTCGCTGCGTCGCATCGAGCGGCCCGGTAGAAAAGATTCGCCTTTCGCTCACGATCACCGGACTTCTCGACCGATTCGGAGACCACATCTTCAGCTCCTACGAGATAGGGAGTTGGAAGCCGGAGCCGGATCTCTTCCTCCACGCTGCGAAGAGCATGGGGGCGTCCCCCAGCGAGACCGTCGTCGTCGAGGACAGCGTCCTCGGCGTGCGCGCGGGCGTGGCGGCCGGCATGCGAGTGCTCGGCTTCGCCGACGATACGCGGGCAGCCGTCCTTGCCGGTGCGGGTGCGGAGGTGTTCCGCGCCATGAGCGACTTGCCGCACCTCATCTTGGGATCGGCAATGTCCTAGAGAAGCATCGAGCACTGCCGGAGAAAGCGCGGGTGGAGGACGGCGTATCCCGCGTCCGACTGCTCGAGTCCGCAAATCCGGCACGATGGTGCTAGTCCAATGAAGCGATGTTCCTGATCGTCATGGTGGTGGGCCTCGTCGGGCTGGCCGTGATGGCCTTTCCCGCATTTGCGCGGCACGGCTCGGCTCCGACCCATGCCCACGCCGGGGCCATCGGCCATGGCGCCGCTCACGGCGGACACGCGATCTCCCACAGTCAAGGGCACGCAGCCGCTCCGACACAGGGGCCCTCCGCGACCGAGCCACGCACCGGTCCGGAGATTTTTCCTCCTTCCGCCGCGCCCCCGTCGGGGTTCCTCCGCTGGATTCCGTCTCCTCGAGGCGTATTCACGGCCTTGGCCTTGTACGGTGCATTCGGCAACGCGCTGTTCGGCGCATTCCGTCTTGGTCCGCTCGCGGCGGCTCTGGGCGCGCTGGTTCCGACCGTCTTGGTCGAGCGGTTCGCCGTGAGGCCGCTCTGGAACTTGGTCTTCCGCCTCCACGCCCGACCGAGCGCTCCTCTCGGAGAGCTCGTCTTCAACGAGGCAATGGCCGTGACGCCGTTCCGCAACGGGCGTGGCGTCGTGTCGACGAACCGCGAAGGAAGACTCGTCCAGCTGGCAGCTCGACTACGCGACGAGCAGTCCGGCCAAACCGTGAACGTCGGGGATCGGTTGCGTATCGAGGAGGTCGACGGCGCGCGCGAACGGGTCACAGTCTCGCTATTTCGCGAGCAATAGGCGTATGACCGCAGTCGGGTGACTTGCTGCTGCGCTGTCGAAAGGAGTCGTCGTGATCGAATTGATCGTCGCTGGAGCCGCCGTCTTCGCCGTTCTCCTCTTCACCTCGCTCATCATCACCACGTTTCTCCGGAGCGTGGACGCCGGTGCCATCTTGCTCGCGAGTCGCGGCCGCAACCTGCAAATCTACCGCGGTCCGTGCAAGGCGCTAATCGTGCCGGTGATCACGCAAGTTCGTTCGATTCCGGCGCAGGCCATCAACGTCGACATCGAAATCACGGACCAGACGGCAGACGTAGACGCGAATGGGCGTCCGGCCCCCGTGAAAGTGACCGTCCGCGCTTCGGCCATTGTCAGCGTCGGCGAAGACGAGGCCATGGTGAACACCGCCGCAAACAAATTCTTTTCCAAGCCGGGCGCAGAGCAGCTGTCCACGCTCACCGACGTGCTTTCCTCTGCCGGGCGTCGCGCCATCAACCTGCTCAAACACGACCAGCTCTTCAACGCCCGTTCGGGCAGCGCCGCAGCCGCGCACGCGGCTGCGTCCAACCCGCCCACCTCGACGGCGCTCGCCACGCCGACCGCGCGCGAATTGGCACTGCGCTCGCAAAATGACGACGACGAGCTCGCCGTCATCATCAAGGACGCCTGCTCGCGCGAGCTGCTCGACCTCGGGCTGACGTTCAATAGCCTCAACATCAAGGCCGTTTTGAGCGAGGTCGCCGACGCGCGCCGCCGCGAGTCCGCCGCGCGCGCGAAAGCCGACGCCGACGTCGTGACCGCAAGAGAAGAGCAGCGTGCGCGGATCGCCCAGCTCGAGGCTGCGCAGAAGATCAACGACCAGGAGCGGGCGCTCAACATGCAAATTGCCTCCAACGGAGCGGCGATCGCGAGGGCGGAGGCGGAGAAGCAGGGAGCCGTTCGGCAGCAGCGCGAGGCGGAGCTCAACGCGAGTCAGATCACCCAGGCCCGGGCCGACGCCGAACAAAGCGTCATCCAGCAAGAGGCCGAGGGCCGAGGTCAGGCGGTCCGCATCCGCGCGATCGCCGACGCGGAAGCCGCGGCGATCAAGATGAAAGCGCAGGCCTTGATGGAGGCGGGAGGCGTCTACCTCGACCTGCGTCGGCTCGAGCTCGCGCCGGACCTCACGCGCGAGGTGGCCGGGGCTCTCGCCAATAGCCAGTTCGTCAATTTCGGAGGCGGCAACGCCGGTCGAGCAGAGGGGCACGGCGCGGTGGAGACGGGTTCCGACGACATTCTTCGTGTCGTTCAGACCCTCATGGCCGCGAAGGTGATCACGGGTGACGCGTTTCAGAGGCCATCGGAGCCCGCGAGAGCCGCAGGCTCCAGCCCACCCGTTGCTTCACCTTCGCCTGTTCGCCGGCGCGAGTCCTAGAACGCCACGAGCCCTTCGGCGAGTCGTGACGGGTTACTGCACCGGCGTGTAGACTTCGTCGTGACCGCCCGGCGACGGCGTGTGCGCCGCATCGGACCCCGCTGCGGCGTGGCAGCCTACGCAAATCGTCAGCGGAGGACCGGCCGTGCCGAGGCCGTCCGCGACGACTCCGTTCGCGTCGTGCTGCGCCATGCTGGTAAGGGGAACGCGCTCATACCAGTACCAGTTCGCGCCCGCCGCGCTGTCGGCCTGCGTCTTCAGGTACACCGCGTAACCCACGGGAGTCGTATCGGTCAGTGCGTTGTAGAGCTCCTTGACGGCTGCCGCGCCGACGGGCCAGGGGGCCGCTCCCGCGTCGGGGCCCGCGGCGGCGTTGATCACGGCGTTCGAGTAAATGCGATTGAAGCCGTGGGGAGAAGGCGATCGAGACGCGTGAATCGCGGGCTCCGAATGCCATTGCTTGTAGGCTCCACCCGCGAGCCAACTCTCGACGTTCGCCCCGCCCATGGGCGGCGTCTGGCTGGTGCCGGCGGTCGCGGCATCGTTCGTACTGGCTTCGGCCCCTGTGCCGCTCGAATCGGCCGCCGCGTCGGGCGCGCCCGAATCGCTCGACGACACGGGCGTGTACACCTCGTCGTGGCCGCCCGGGGTCGGCGTGTGCGCCGCGTCCGACC
>JBAULD010000698.1:0-5629 GCA_049578005.1 Polyangiaceae bacterium | reverse complement strand
GTCTCAGCCGGGCATGGCCGATAGCCACAAGTAGACCTCGTCGAGTCGCGCGATAGCTTCCTCGCACGGCTTCGCGCGGCCGCGCTCGAAGCAAAGCCCGTCCCGCTCGTAGCGCGCGACAGCCGCGTCGGTGACGAACGCCAGGCGAGCAACCGTGGCAACCGATATCCCCGCGCGGCACCGGAGCGTGATCGCTCTGCGCCATATTCCGTCCGTTATGTTCATAACGGTCACTATACACACGCTTCGGTGAGCTGGGAAGTAAGGGGAGTGGGGGAGTGGGGGGGAGTGCTGACCGTAGCGTTCCCCAAACATGCACCGAAATTCCTGCCATCTCGGACGCGAGGGGGTTGGTGACTCCCCCGACTCCCCCACTCCCCCAAACCGGGTATGTGAAGAGGGACGATGTGGTGGTGCGGCTGTATTTTTGCGAAGTGGGAGAGGGGATCCGCCCCTACGCCCGATCACTCACACCAAACTTCCCCGCCGCTCGACCGCCTCGACGTCCTCGAACGGACCCGAGAGCGCACACGAACCCGTCCCCTCGCCCGAACGCCCCTCTCGAGCGGCGACGGATTCGTTTTGGTGCACACGTCTGGCCCCCGCTCGCCCCACAACGGTCTGACAGTCGCGCGCCTATGCGTCTGCCCTCGACGAGCGCTGCGTGCGTCCTGAGCCATCCTCGTGCCGGCGCGGGCCACCGGGCGCATCTGGGCTCGTCGACCTCAGAGTGAGAGCGGACAGAGAGGCTTTACAGGGAACGATTGCCCGCACTGGATCGACGTCGCACACTCTCGCACCCGACTGATGCGCTGAGGACTGAGGGGGCCTATCGACTAGGGCTCTCACGGCACCGACTGGCGCGCTTGTGGACTGAGCGTCTGAGCTCGAGCTCGGGCTCCGCTACACTCCCCCTCACGCCAAATGACCCGATTGCTCCAGCCAGTCGCCGTGGCCTACTCGCCCGACGGCGGCGAATACTGGGTCTCTCCGCGCTACGCCGGGCGATACCGCGTGTTCGGTCCGTGGACGGCCGACGCGATTGTGTCGTTCAAGTCGGCGGCGAAGGCCGTGGCGTGGATGCGAGCATGGGCGGCCGCGTCGTGACCCGCGCCGGGGCGCTCCGGCTTCGCCGTCGCCTATGGGGTCGTAGCGGGCATTGCGATGAGAGAGGGGGTTGTGGGGGGAAGGTTGGAGGGGCTTGACGTTGATGGTAGAAGCAGTGCCGTTTGTGGGGGGAGTGGAAGCGATACGGCTCGGGTCGTGGTCAGCGTGGGCATGAGGGCCCGCTCCGGCGTTGATGGCTGGAGCTGCGCCGTCTCACGGGTCGACGTTGCCATCTGAACAAGTGCCGGCGAGCTCGGGGGCATCTGCGTTTTCATTCGATCGTCACCGGGGGAAATTGAGCGAGCATCGGGGCGCTCGGGGGCATGAGGACGGGGACGCCCGGGTACGGCCGGAACAGCAACGTGACCGCGCCGAAGACTTCGACGCTGACGATTCCGGTCGCTGTCCAGATCGGGATCGTCACCGGCGCACCGAACGCTTCGGTCGGTCCGATTCCAGTCGCGACCAGGAACGCCATCGTTTTCGCCGCGCCGAACGTCTCTGACGATACGATCCCGGTGAACTGGCCCGAGTAGAGCGGGAACGTTCCGGGGCCGAGCGCCTCAGCCGACGCGATTCCGGCGGGTCGCATCTGCGGAGCGACGGCCGCGGCACCGAACGTTTCGGTCGAGCCGATCCCGGCCAACTGTCCGATCCACGTCGCCCCTGGCGAACCGAACGACTCGGCCGACGCGATCCCCGCGAACTGTCCGGTCAGCAGCGACGTCGACGCTCCAAACGCTTCCGTAGCTGCGATCCCGTACGGTCGAACCTGCGCCGCAATGGCCTCAGCGCCGAACGTCTCGACCGACCCGATCCCGGTCGCCGCGAGCTGACCGAGCATTGTGGGCGAGCCCTCGGTCTCTCTCGACTCGATCCCGGCCAATTGTCCCGACGGCGCAAACGATCCGGCACCGAACTGCTCGATCGACGCGATCCCGTACGGCGCGATCACACTGATCGCCATCGTCGTGAACTGACCGAACAGATCGACCGACGGGATTCCGGTGGCGACGAGCCGGGCCGCGATCGCAGGCGCACCAAACACCTCGAGCGACGCGATCCCGTACGGACTCAGGTACGCGAGCGACGTCGACGCACCCTCGGCTTCCGTCGTGGCGATACCCGCGGGCGACAGATTCGGCACCATCTGCGGGGCGCCTTCGGTCTCTGCCGTAGCGATGCCGGTCGCATTCAGCAGGCCGACCGGAGCGGGCGTGCCGAACGTCTCGGTCGTTGCAATGCCGGCGGGCGCGATCGTGCCGAGAGTCGACGGGGCGGCACCGCCGGACGTGACTTCGATGCCGGATGGTGCAGCGATGTACACGAACGTCCCGGCTCCGAAGGTTTCCGAACCGGCGATGCCAGCGGGCGCGATGATGACTTGGACGAGCGCGAGTAACAGGCTCATGGTCGACTCAGAAGGCTATGACCTCGGACCACTTGATGTCGACCTCGACCACGAACGTTCCGGTCGCCGGCCCCGCAAAAGGCGCCTGTATAAACAGGGTGTCCGCGTTGGAGATGGCGGTCTGATTCGACAATATGAGTGGGTGGTGATCCTGATTATCTCTGACGTATAGCGATTGCGGATTGCGGCCGGCAAAAAACTGAGTCCCAACCGCCGTACCAGAATTACCCCGCACTCGCCCAATCGGGTTAGTATCATTCCCGCCGTTCGTGTTGCCGAGATTGCCGGTAGCCGCATACAGGGCCGCGCATCGCCATCCGGACATGCTGGATCGTAGCGCCTGCACAGGCTCGGCCGTGGTAGGCGTCGCATTCGTGCCGCCGTTGCCAAACAGATCAGCCAGCGTACTCCCGTTGCGACCCACGTAGAGCGCCAGATCGAACGGAACGGCCGTGGTGATCGTCCCGGTGACGTACGCGGAGACAAGGACGTGTTTGACGATGGCCAGCCGCTGGCTAGGCCACGTAGTATTCACCAATGCCGGACCTGGCTGCGTCCACTGGAATGCCCACAATGGCGCGTTGGCCCCAAGCGTCGCCGCGATATTGCCGGTAGTCGATACGACGCGATACGCTCCGAGCGGCTGAAACGCGGGCGCTCGGAACATGACGTCGAGGTGCTGGTCGGCGTCCACGGTGGCCAGGTTGGTGCCAGGCCCAGCGGTACCGAATCCGTCCTGTATGGTGAGGCCCATATCAATACGAGTTCAATTCGCCCCAGATCACCTGGACGAGAATCGAGAATGTCCCAGACGCAGGGCCAGCCAGTGGCGCAGTGACCACGAACCCCTCGTTTTGGGCGAGAATGATCGGGTGATGGTCGACGTTATCGCGCAGATAGAGCGGCTGCGGACTGCCCGTCCCGAAAAACTGAGTACCGACCGCGGTGCCCGAATTGCCCTGCACGCGCGCGATCGGATTCGTGTCCAGCGTTCGGGTGACGGCCGTCAGAGTGCCCGTGGTAGCCATGCGAAAGTCGGTCACGAGCGATGAGCCCATGCTTGACCGCATCTTCTGCATGTTAGTCGGCACACCGACCCCCGTACCGCCAGTGTCGGACGCGCTGAAGGATCGCGCGACGAAGAGCGCCAGATCGAACGGCACGGCCGTCGTGATCGTGCCGGTGACGATGCAGCCAACCTTGACGCTCTGAATCATGCAGAGCCGCGTCGCGTCGGCCCACCGAAACGAAAATAGGGCGGAATTGGCGGCAAGCGTCGCCGCGATATTCCCACTGACCGCAACCTGCTGGTAGTACCCAAGCGCCTGGAATGCGGGGGGTCGGACGTTGACGTTGAGGTGCCCGTCCGCGTCGACGTTCGCTTTGTTTACGCCGCCGGCGCCGTCGATGATGATGATGCCCATTGCCCGGATTCTCCTTTAGACCCACACCCACGAGATATTGAAACTGCCGTACTGCGCCAGATTGCGCGTTTCGAGGTAGATCGTGAATCCGGTTCCGGGCACGATCGTCTCGCACCGCACATCGATGTCCGCTGCAAGATGCTCGTCCGGCGAGTGGTCCGCCGTCGCCGCCTGTGTCGGGTCAAGCCACGCCTCGACCTTGCTACCCGCCAGAATCCCCGCCTGGCCGGTGATCGCCACGGACGTCGCGTCCGCACCGGGGTAGGCCCCGAAAGTCGCCGTGGTCGAGCCTGTAGCGCCCACGCGGCTTACAGCACGAACACCTTGTTGACGCCCGCATCCGGAACGAACTGGAACGATCCGCCCGCGCCCGGAGTCATCGGGATCCCGACGCCGAGCGTGTAGCAGTCCGCCGTCGATTGCCTAGCCACCGTGCCGCCGAGCGACGAGACAGTCAGCGACGTATCGCCGACGTTCGCCTGCGCCGTGAGAGTCGCGGTCTGCCCGTTCGAGAACGCGATCACGGTGCCGTTCGGAATCGCTGCCGCAAGCCGCTGGATCGCGATCGACGTATTCGTCGCGACGGCCTGCGTCGTCACGTAGATCTGGATCCGGCCGTCGATGAACGCAACGAGATCGTTTGACGTCGTCGAGCTGTAGACCGCCGTCGCGTTGACCTGCGTGGCCGTCAGACCCGTGTACGTCCAGGCCGACGCGTTCCACACGTCGCCGGTGAGCGTCTGGCCCGAGATCGTCGCGTCGGTGCCGTTCGTGTTGGCCGAGACATCCGCGAGCGTCGAGCCCGTAGTGATGTCGATGCACCAGCCAGTAGCGCCGCCGACGCCGTTACCGGTGCTGTTGTTACCGTCGAGAAGCGTCGTCAGTTGGAACGTGGTGCCGGTGACGCCGGCGATCTTCCACGTCCCGTTCGCGGCCGTGTTCGTCGTGTGGCCCGCGATGACGACGATGTCCCCATTGGCGTAGCCGTGCGTCAGGGTCGTGACGACGATCGGGCTCGCGTTCGTTGAAGACACGATCGGCTGAATCTTGCCGCCAGACGTGTTCATGTTGAGAAGCGTGGCCTTGAACGTGTCGCCGCCGCTCGCCAGGTTGATCAGTTTCGAGCCGACGTTCTGCTTGCCCGTCTTGAAAAGAATGTTTGACATCGGCGAAACCTCGCGATCGGGGATCGTGATCGGCGTTACGGTGAGACTACGTAAAGCGTGCCCACCCGGCAAGGAACGCCTTTAGGAGACGTCGCCGGCGTGACGCACCAGGGCCGGAGCAAATACGGGCACGCGATCGGCAGATCGTTCGCCCCGAACTGGTACACCGCGACGAGGCCCGTCGTCGTGACATTCGTGAGCGTCTGGGCGGTCCAGATCGCGGTCGACGTGTCGAGCGTGCGGGTGACGACGAAGTAAACGCTCGTGACCGTCGTGAAGTCGAGCGGTGTGACGTACGACGGCAGGACGACGTTCTCGATCGGCTGATAGAGCGCGTTGCCGGGCCCGGTCCCGACGGGGACCTCGGGCCGGCCGTAGGTGAAGGGGAAGGGTTGTGTCACGGCTTCCGATGGCCGGGATCGTCATCGTTGAACGTCGAAACGATCTCGAGCGGAATGACCGACTCGTCGCCGATGCTCTCGAGCGCGGCCCTGAACTTTTCGATCGGCTCGTCGCGCACG
>JBAULD010000697.1:0-8021 GCA_049578005.1 Polyangiaceae bacterium | reverse complement strand
GCTGCGCCTCGTGAGCAGTTGTCAGCGCTGCCGCGACCGGCGGCGCTGACAGCCCGGGATCGAACGCGACCGGCGGCGGCTGCTCGGCGGCGGAGTGCAGCGCCGAAACCACCGGATCGACCTCGCTCAGCGGCTTCCAGTCGCTCATGCCCTCGGTCCAGACGAACGTATCCTGAGCGACGACTCCCGCATTGTAAGCGGTCACGAGCTCCGCCAGCGTCATCGTTCGCTGATCATTGTCAGCGACGCTCACGTGCCATTCCGCTCCCGCGCCTCCCACTCCACCCTCCGGCGCAGCTACGGGCGGAGGAGTAGCCGAAGTTCCGTTCGCCGGGGCGACGCCGCTCGCGTTGACGACGATCGTTGCCCCGCACTTGCGGCAGCGGATCTTGACGATCTTCCCTTGGACCTTCTCGTCGGCGACGTTGTACTTCGAGTGGCACGACTGACAACTGATCTTCATGTGAGACCGCTTCCCTCAGCTAGTGTACACGCGCGCCGCGCCCGTGGCGGTGATTCCGACGCGGCCAAGCCTCAAGGTTGCTTGGCGGTTACGCGCAGGTCATCGCCTCGAACGAGCGTCGCCTGGGTTTGGATTTGCATCACGCCGCTACCCGGCGGTTGGCCATTCGCCGAAGGCGCCTTCTGTTCCGCGTTCGGCCCCTGGAAGACCGCGACCAAGCGCTCCTTCATCTCGGACTTTCGCGCGAGCGACTCGCCGCGAACGAGCTCGAGCTCTCCGGCGGACTCGGACTCGAACTCTTCGATCGTGGCCCCCTTGGGCGCACCGGGCAGGGGAGCTTCCTTATCCGCCGCATACGCTTTGACGTCGAGGGTCAATCGGAGGCGATCACCCTCGATCGCCTTCACGCGATAGGCGCGGTACGCGATGACGTCGAGACCGCAGAGCGGCATCCGTGTCTCCGCGATCCACTGCGCCCCGACCCCGACCGGCTTGGCCGGAAGCGGAACGGTCGCGAGCACCAACGCCTCGGCGGCCCCGCTGGCGATTCGTTCGAGCTCCGGGGGAGCGCTCTTGCCGAGCTGCGTTTGGACCGCGCTCTCCGAGCCGTCCGGCGTTATCTGAATGCGTACCGACGTTCCCGCAAGCGCGTTTACTTCTTTCTCCATCCCCGCCGGAAGTTGGCCGAGCTGTTGGCGAGAAGGCGCCGCTTTTTTCACATCGGCCACGAGCCAGTCGGCGCCGCCGTCGTCTTTCTTCGCCGGACCTAGCGAAAAGGCGAAGTCGACGGTGGGCATTGCCACGCGCGGTCCCATCTGAATGGCGAGTTCGAGGGACGCCGGCCCGTAGGAGGACGTGCGCACGCTGTCCGGCGGCGACTCCACAGCCGGCCGCAGGCTCACGCGAGGCTCCGAGCCGTCGAGCAGCAACTCGACGTGCGTCGGCGTGCCTTTGGGGTGGCGCTGGTCGGCCATCCCGACGGGGAAGACGCCGCCCGGGGGCGGGCCTTTTTCCGACGAGGCGGACGCGGCCGACCCTCCCTGGAGCACCTTCGCGAGCTTGGGATCGGCGGTCGCGTACTTGTCGGTACTCGCGTTCGCGTCCGCCGCGGGAGTGGACGAAGAGGTCTTTTTTTCTTCGCACCCGGCGCCGAACGGTGCGGCGCCGAGCGCGAGCACGAGCAAATGGTGCGTCAGTCGACTCATGACGGGAACTGCTTATCACAAGCTCCCGCGTTGGCGTCCCCCCGGCATCGCAGGTCGCTTGAACGACTGTGCGTGCATGTGCGTCCGCCGCGCGCTACGTCCGGCGAATCACGGGTTCGCTCACGGAAATGGCGTCGACGGGAAGTCGGCGATGTACTTCTTCTTGTAGAGGTCGTGGCATTGCTTGCAGGAGGCCTTGACCCCCTTCATGTCTTGCTTCGCCGACGCCGCGGAGCCGGCCTTCGAGATGCTGGCCCACTGCGGGTAATCCCCGGTCGGCGGCTTTGAGGCGACCAGGTCAAACGCCTTCTGAAGCGCCGGATAATCTTCCCCGGCTTGGGGGGCGCCCATGTTCGGCTTCATCCACTTGCCGAGAGGGGTTTTCGGATCGGCGGCCGAAGCCACTCCGGCCGCGAGAGCGATGGCAATGACGAGAGGAAGGGACGTTCGAAGGGTTTGTCGCATGTGTGGTTTCGTTTTGGCTTGTGGGAGGGACTTAAGAGTACACGCTGCTGAGGTCATCGGGTAGGGGGCCCCGTCGATCCTCTTTGCGAATCCACTCTCCCTCGCAGCAGGGTCCCCTCACCCGATTGGGCAAGCCACTCCCGTGCCACCCAGGCCGCAATAGCCGCCCGGGTTCTTGGCCAGGTACTGCTGATGATCGTTTTCCGCGTAGTAGAAATCTCCAGCAGCCGCGATCTCAGTCGTAATGGCGCCGTGGCCGGACTGGGAAAGGCGTTTTCCGTAGGCCTCTCGAGAAGCTTCGGCCAGGCGCTTTTGCTCATCGTCCTGCACGTAGATCGCCGAACGGTACTGCGTGCCGACGTCGTTGCCTTGGCGCATCCCTTGCGTGGGGTCGTGCCCCTCCCAAAACGCGCGAAGGAGCTCCTCGTACGCAATCTTCGAGGGGTCAAATACGACCCTCACCACTTCGGCATGGCCTGTTCTGCCCGAGCAAACCTCGCCATACGTCGGGTTGGGCGTAAAGCCTCCGGCATAGCCAACTTGCGTGGAGTAAACGCCGGGCTTCTGCCAGAAGATCTTCTCGGCTCCCCAGAAGCAACCCATCGCGAACGTGGCCAGCGCCATCTCCGGCGGAAACGGAGGCTGGAGCCGAGAGGCAAGCACGAAATGGCGAGCGTTGACCGGCAGCGCCTCGGTGCGGCCGGGAAGGGCGGTTTCGCGTGTGAGTGGCTTGAACCGATCGGCGAATCCCATGGTCGGGAGCATGTCACCGAACACCGGCCTGCGCATGCCCGGCCGTTCATGAAACCGTTCGCGTGAGGCCGTAACCGCCAGCGATGCTCAGAGCTTCGCTCGTCCGTGCCGCCGGAAAGCGGTGAGCTTGGCAGTACGAAGCCTGCCCCTAGGGGCATTGGACGTCATCGTTGGGCGCGTTGGGCGTGCCGGAGAAGCCGGGGAACCAAGCGGAAGCGGACGGCTGCCACGAGCTCCAGTCGGAACGTTGACTCGGCATGCAGTCGCTCGGAAACGCGAGCGACGCCCCGACCGTGAGCGTCATCGACGGGTAGGTCACGGAATCGATGATCGTCCCTCCGAAGTCGAGCGTGACCGTACCACCCTTGTTGCGAAGTACGTCGCCCGGCTGTCCGGACCAGACGATGAGGGCACCTGGAAGGTCGTGGTTGATCGCCGCGTTGTTGGAGTCGGCTACGAGAAAGGTCCCGAGAGCGGGAATCCAGAGGTCGTCCCCGACGTCGAAGATCCGGATCTTGTTGCCGTCGGGCGCCTCCCCGTGCAGGCCACGAAGATCGAGGGCGCAGTCGAGCGTGCTCTGCACTTCGAGCCACTCGCCGTGATCGCCCGTACCCGCGACCGATTCGATCATGAGCTCGTCGATGACGAGATCCCCCGGCGCGAGCGCGGCCGTGCATACCCCGCCTTCTCCGGCGTCGAACGGAGGGAGCGCGGTGTCCGCCTGATCGGAGGCCGCTTCGGCAGCCGCGTCCTCTTCCTGTTCGGACGCGTAGGCATCGGCAGCGGCGCTCGGGTCGGTCGGTGTCGGATCGACCGCGGTCGGCGCTGCAGACGGGACCTCGAGAGGGGTCGACGCGGCGCCGTCGTCTTCCTCGGGCGGAGCTTCGTACGTGCCTATCGTGCCGGCAAACGACGCGTCGTCGCCGGCTCCGACCGCCGCCGGAGCGTCGAGCGCGCCGGTCGGGGCTTCGGCGGAGGCGCATGCGGTCGCGAGAACGAGGAAAAGCAGGGTCCAGGGTCGCATCCCCGTTGCTCACAGCACACCCCGTTCCGGCGACGTTTTCCTGCGTTTCCCGGCGGTTCGAGCGGAGCCGAGTGCGTCCCGGACGCTGGCCTGCCTGTCCAGAGACAGCCCGGGTCCCGGTCAGAATCCGGTCCCAACGCCCGCACTCCAATCGCGCATTGCGCGCGACAAGCGTAGACGCCGGAGCGTCTTGGCGCGTAAAAGATCCTGGGGCGCGCATGGCGCCCTCGAAGGCAGAGCCGAATGTCGATTCTGATCGTGGGTGGTGCGGGTTACATCGGTAGCCACACGGCAAAGCGAGTCGCTCGCGCCGGGCTGACGCCGGTCGTATTCGACAACCTGGAGTACGGGCACCGCTCCGCGGTCAAGTGGGGGCCCTTCGTGGAAGGTGACCTCGCCGATTCTCCGCTCATCGAGCGAGTGCTCCGCGAGTACGAGATCACCTCGGTGATTCACTTTGCCGCATATGCATATGTCGGCGAATCCGTCGCGAACCCCCGGAAATATTTTCGCAATAACGTCGTCTGTACCCTCAATTTGCTGGACGCGATGGTCGACGCGGGGGTCCGCGAAATCGTGTTTTCTTCGACGTGCGCCACCTATGGCGAGCCGCTCGAAGTGCCCATTTCCGAAGACCACCCTCAGACGCCGGTGAACCCATACGGCGAATCGAAGCTGGCCGTGGAGAAAATCCTCCACTGGTACGCCCGAGCGTATGGAATGCACTTCGCCGCGCTTCGCTACTTCAACGCGGCCGGCGCCGATCCCGACGGCGAGCTCGGCGAGGACCACGACCCGGAAACCCACCTGATTCCGCTCGCGATCACGGCCGCCCTCGGTAGAGGCAACGAGCTTTCCATCTTCGGATCCGATTACCCCACGCCCGATGGGACTGCCGTCCGTGACTATATTCACGTCGTCGATCTCGCCGAGGCGCATTGGCTCGCGCTGCAATACTTGGCGAAATCTGGCGACAATCTTCGACTCAATCTGGGAACGGGACGCGGTCATTCCGTGAGGGAGGTCATCGCCGCGGTCGAGAAGATCGGTGGTCGCAAAGTTCCCGTACGACAGGCCCCGCGTCGCGCCGGCGATCCACCGGCGCTCGTCGCCGACGCGCGCGAGGCGGCGAAGGTTCTCGGTTGGCGACCGGTGTATCCGGAGCTCGAGACGATCGTGGAGCACGCGTTTCGCTGGCACGAGCGACAGGCTTGAACGCGGCGGGCTCGCCCGTGTGGGAAGAGCGCTGGCACCCCCTGCGCGAAGAGTGGGTGGTGGTCGCGGCCCATCGTGACCATCGGCCGTGGTCGGGCGAGACTGTGCGGACCGCGGGCGTCGCGCTGCCGTCGTACGTCCCCGCTTGCTATCTGTGCCCCGGCAACACCCGCGTCGGAGGAAAAATCAATCCCGCTTACGCGAATACGTTCGTCTTCGACAACGACCACCCGTGCGTCGGAATCGACGCTCCGGGGACTCTCGCCGCTCCCCCTTTTCCGTATCGGAACCGAAGAGCAGACGGAGTGGCTCGCGTGATCTGCTTTTCGCCGAGGCACGACGCGGCCCTCGCAGTTCTTCCGATCGAAGCGGTGCGAGAAGTCACGGAGATATGGCGGCGGCAAACCGTGGACGTGGGCAATCGACCCGAAGTAAGGCACGTCCTTTGCTTCGAGAACAGAGGCGAATTGGTCGGCGTGTCGAATCCCCATCCGCACGGGCAAATATACGGCACGAACTTCGTGTTCAAGACGATCGAAATCGAGCTATCGGCCTCGATGCGGTACGAGAACGAAACAGGCCGGCGACTCTTCTCGGACATCATCGCAGCCGAACAGCGCGACGGGCGCCGGGTTCTCTACGAAGACGAGCGCCTCATCGCGTTCGTCCCGTACTTCGCTCGATACGCGTACGAGGTGTACGTCGCGCCGAAGCGCCCCGTCTCCCACGTGTCCGCTCTCACCGACGACGAGACGCTATCGCTCGCAATTGCCCTGAAGGACGTGACGATTCGCTTCGAAAACCTTTGGAAGGCGCCCTTCCCGTACGTGATGGCCCTTCACCAGGCGCCCACCGATGGCGGCGACTACCGGCCTTTTCACTTCTACGTGGCATTCCATCCGCCGCTGCGCCAGCCTGGGCTTCTCAAGTATCTCGCTGGTCCCGAGATCGGAGGCGGCAACTTCCTCAGCGACAGCGCGCCCGAGGCCAAGGCGGCGGAGCTTCGCGCCCTACCGCCTGTGCACTACTCGGAGAAATGACGGGACGCGATGTGGCGGATCGACGACCGGCGCAGCCCGCATGACGCAGAGCTGCTCGAGATGGCGTCGGTCGTCGAAGCACACGCCGAGTTCTTCGATCGAGCGAAGCCAATCGCGCTCGCGCGTGCGCCCGGGCGCCTCGACGTCATGGGAGGAATAGCCGACTATTCGGGATCGCTCGTTCTCGAGTGGCCTCTCTCCGCCGCCGCGTGGGTCGCGGCCCAAGCCGACGATCGGCCCTACGTCGCGCTGCGGAGCACCCAGTCCGCGGAACTCTCGGCCGAGCCCTCGGTGACCCTCGCGCTTCACGAGCTCGCGCCAGGGCGGGGACCGCTCGACTTCGAGAGCGCCCGAGTCATGTTGACGGCCGATCCGCGTCGAGCTTGGGCCGCCTACGCCGCCGGGGCCCTCGTCGTGCTTCACCATTCGCGCGGCCGCTCAGCGGTCGGCGGTTCGAGGTGCCTTCTTCATTCGAAAGTCCCGATCGGCAGAGGAGTGAGCTCCTCGGCGGCCATCGAAGTGGCGGCGATGCAAGCGCTCGCTGCGCTGGCCGGCATCGACATGGCCGGCCGCGAACTCGCGCTCCTCGCGCAGCGGGTAGAAAACTCGGTCGTGGGCGCACCCTGCGGACCGATGGACCAGATGACCGCGGCGTGCGGCGTGCGCGACCACTTTCTCGCGCTGCTTTGCCAGCCGGCCGAGCTCGAGCCGCGCGTCGCAATTCCGGCCGGGCTCGAAGTGTGGGGACTCGACTCGGGCATCCGGCATGCGGTCACCGGCGCCGACTACGGAAGCGTCCGTGTGGGCGCGTTCATGGGGTATCGAATCATCGCTGAAGAATCCGGGTTTGCTTCGCGCCTGGTCGCGCCGGGGTTGGTCGCCGTAGAAGACCCGCGATTCCGAGGGTATCTCGCGAACGTATCTCCCTCGCAGTGGGAAGCGCGCTTTCGCGAGCATGTGCCGGTGTCGCTCGATGGTCGCTCGTTTCTCGATCGATATCAGGGGCACACAGACCGCGTCACCCACGTCGACCCGTCCAAGAACTACGCGCTGCGCGCTTGCACCGAGCACCCAATCTACGAGCATCATCGCGTGCAGGTCTTCCGAGCGTTGCTCGAAGCCGGCGCGAAGAGTGAAGCGTCGCGCGCCCTTCTCGGGGAGCTTATGTACCAGTCGCACTCGAGCTACGGAGCATGCGGGCTTGGTTCCGACGGGACGGACCGGTTGGTGGAGCTCGTACGCGAGGCGGGAGCCGCGGCGGGGCTGTACGGCGCGAAAGTCATGGGCGGGGGAAGCGGCGGAACGGTCGCTGTCCTCGCCCGATCGGGAAGTCGCCGAGAGCTCGAGCGGATTACCGCGCAATACGGAATCGAGACCGGTCGGGCCGCGGCGCTCGTCGGCGGTTCTTCCGACGGCGCCCTCGGTTACGGCGTGCGCTGGCTCCTCCCGGCGTGAGGTTCAACCGGAGAGCAGTTCGTCGAGTGCGCTCTTCTCCCCTTGCGGCAGGACGACGACGGCCCGGCACGTCCGAACCGCGGCGACGATGCTGCCGTCGTCCCCCTTCAGACCCTCGCGCGTCCAGTCTGGCCTTGCGCGCAGGACATCCACCACCCGGCGCGCGGCGCCCGCGTCGTCGACCAGCAAGATGGCTTGCTCGCGTCGCGATCGCATGTCGAGCGGTAGGCTTACGATCAGGGCTGTGCCCCCGCCCGGCGCCTCTTCTGCGCGCGCGGCGCCCCCGTGCATCGCCACGATCTCGCGGACGACCGCCAGACCGACGCCCGCACCGGGCACGCGGCCGTCGCGCGTCAGCCGCACACCGCGCTCGAAAACGCGCTCGCGCTCCTCGGGTGGAA
>JBAULD010000696.1:0-3318 GCA_049578005.1 Polyangiaceae bacterium | reverse complement strand
GCCGAGCGCCTTCGCCGTGGCGGGTGACGAGGCGATTCGGGAGCAGAGCGCCCGGAGGCCCGGCGGAATCGAGCTGTGCTAGAAACGTCCGCCTTCACGGAGTTGGACAATGCTTCGCGTTTCGCTTTCTTCGATGTTTTGGGCTCTGGGCGCGGGCAGCGTCTTCGTCGTGGGGTCTTGCGTCGATTCGGCTCCGCTGCCGATTGGCACCCCGGCGCGCGCGACGGGCGGGGGTTCGGCCGGAGACTCGGGGTCGATCGCGGACGCGGGCTCGTCGATGCCGTCGGGTTCGTCCGGGGCATCCGACGCGTCGCTTCCCACCGTCGACGGCTCGGCCGGCCCCGATCCGTGCGTGGATCCGCCGGACGGCGGGGCCCTGACCACCGGCTACGCCTGGCAGAACGCGACCATCCTCGGTGGAGGATTCGTCAGTGGGATCGAGTTCAGCCCGGTCCAGCACGACTTGATCTACGCTCGGACCGACGTCGGGGGCGCCTACCGCTGGGACGCGTCGGCGAGCCATTGGGTTGCGATCACGGATTGGGTGGGCCACGACAACTCGAACTTGACGGGGATCGAAAGCATCGCGCCCGACCCGGTGGATCCGCAGGTCGTTTACGTGGCCGCCGGCGCATACCTCTCCGGGGGTAACGGAGTGATTCTTCGCTCCGCCGACATGGGAGCGACATGGGCGACGAACCCCATCGGCGTCCCGATGGGAGGCAACGCGGACGGGCGCAATATGGGAGAGCGGCTGGCCGTCGATCCGAACGACCCGGCCACGCTCTACTTCGGCTCTCGCACGATGGGACTCTGGACGAGTAGCGACTCCGGCAGCACATGGAGTGCCGTCGCGAGCTTCCCAACCATGGGAACGGCTTCCTACGGGCTCACCTTCGTTTTCTTCGACAAGCG
This sequence comes from Polyangiaceae bacterium, assembly GCA_049578005.1. GTDB lineage: Bacteria > Myxococcota_A > Polyangia > Polyangiales > Polyangiaceae > Palsa-1150. The sequence goes on along the minus strand of JBAULD010000696.1, from coordinate 2,403 downwards.
CAGCGGTTCGCCCGGAACCGCCACGTCGACGATCTACGTGGGCGTCACGACCGGTACCCCGAACTCCTCGGGAGTCTTCACCACGTCGAGCGCCTTTGGTCTCTACCGCACGACCGATGGCGGAGCGACGTGGCAGCCGGTCCCCGGGCAGCCCGTGAACGTATTCCCGCACCACGCCGCGATGGACTACGGAACCGGGTTTCTCTACTTCACGTTCAATAGCGGGTCGGGACCGAACAACGTGGCCACCGGCGCCGTTTGGAAGCTTGATACGTCGAACGATACGTGGACCAACGTCAGCCCGCCGGGTAACAAAGGGGGTTTCGGCGGAGTTTCGGTCGACGCGAACAACTCGAACACGGTCGTCGTTTCCAGCCTCGACCGTTGGCCGGACGAAATCTACCTGACGACCAACGGCGGTGGAACGAACGGGGGAGCGGCGAACTGGACCGCAATCGGAACCCCCGCGACCCGAGACGTTGCAGGCGCGCGATGGTTGTACTGGGGAGGCACCTCGCTGAGCAGCACGGCCTGGAACGGGTGGATGGGCGATATCGAGATAGACCCTCACACACCCGGGCGCGTCCTCTACAACACCGGGCAGGGAATCTGGTGGAGCGACGACGCCACGGGCCCCTCTGCGCACTGGACGTTTCAGGACAAGGGACTCGAAGAGACGGTGGCGTCGACGCTCGTCAGCCCGTCCAGTGGGGTCCATCTCCTCAGCGGAGTCGGCGACATCGGCGGGTTCGTACACGACGATCTCGCGAACTCGCCCAGCCAGGGAATGTTCAGCAACCCCGTTTTCGGCAACACGACGAGCATCGATTTCGCCGAACAGCACCCAGGCGTCATCGTACGCGTGGGCACGACGTCCGCGTCGGCAGCGACCAGTCGTCACGGCGCCTATTCGACCGACGGCGGCGCGAACTGGACGCCCTTCGCCGCCGAGCCGAACATGATGGCAAGCGCGGGGACGATCGCGATCTCGACCGACGGCGCCTCGATGGTCTGGGCTCCCCAGGGCGCACGCGGGATGACGCCGCCGCCGCCTGCGTACTCGCTCGACATGGGAACGACCTGGACCGCGTGCGCCGCGTTGCCGGGCGGAACTCGGGTCGCGTCCGACCGCGTCAATCCCAAGCGATTCTATGCGACCGGTGGCGGGATGCTCTACGAGAGCACCGACGGAGGCATGACGTTTACCGTCTTGTCCGCACTTCCCGCGGGCGGCGGAACGCTGCGTCCAACCCCGGGCATCGAGGGCGACCTTTGGCTGGCTGCCGGGGGCGGGGGCCTCCTTCACCGAACGGACTCGAGCCCCACATGGACTTCGATGCCGGCCGTGCAAAACGCGATCGCCGTCGGGATAGGCCGCGGAGCGACCTGCCAAGCGCCCTACCCTGTCCTTTACCTATCGGGGGCCGCGAACGGCGCCTCCGGAATCTATCGCTCCGACGACCAGGGCTCGACCTGGGCGCGCATCGACGATCCGCAGCATCAGTTCGGCTATATCAGCTACGTCGCGGGCGATCCGCGCGTGTACGGCAGGGTCTACCTCGGTTCGGGCGGAAGGGGCATTCTCTACGGAGATCCGCAGTAGAGGTCCGCCGCCCTATAAGACGATCCGCACGGTGTGCCGCCTGCGCTCGTTCAGCAAAACCCGAAGCGCCCCGCAGCCTTTGTCGTAGGCCCAGTCCGTTGGGTGGCCGTTGACCTCGAGGCGCGCCGGCGCCCGCTCCGACCAAGCCAAGAACGCGCCGCCGTCACGGAGTTCCAGCTCGCATTCCTTGTCCGCGATCCACTCCATGCGCGACACCGCTCCGGCGCTGTTCATCTTGTCCGCCAGTCCGATGGCGGCGAAACCGCGCTCGATCGGTGCGAGGGTGAAGAGCTCGAACTCGCGCTCGCCGAGCGCAACCGACAGCCGGGCGCTTTGCGCCAAGACGTCCAGCGTCGAAGCTTGGTGCGCGTAACACGCGTGACGGGCGGCCGCATAGCCGGGGACATCGTCCGGGCCGACCGTGCCATTCAGCACGATTTGTGGCTCGCCGGAAGAAGAACATCGTCCGTTGAACAGCCCAACAATCGCTGACGTCCCGTTCCGGTTCCAGATCTTGAGGAGCACGTCCTCGCGGGTCGGATCGACGCACAGAGTATCGAGCGTTGGGAGCGCCGGCCCATCGCAGCGCAAAACGGTCCCGTCGAAGCAGACGAGCTTCCTCAGGAGCGCGAAGTCGTGCGACCCCGGCTCGTCGGACACGTATAGCGGGCCGCCGGAGATTGCGCGCCCCGCAGCGTGGAACGGACCCCACGCGTGACCACTTTGAAACATGTCCCAATCGGGGAGCATGAATTCGCCGAACCAAAGGCCGACTTGCGCATTCGTATAGAGATGCAGGC
>JBAULD010000695.1:0-1632 GCA_049578005.1 Polyangiaceae bacterium | reverse complement strand
CGAACAAACTCTGCGAAGAAGACGGCAAGCGCCTGTGCACCGAGGACGAATGGACGTTCGCGTGCGAGGGGGAGGAGGCGCTCCCGTATCCGTACGGCTACGACCGGGACGCGGACGCTTGCCTCGTCGACAAGCCGTGGCGCTGGTTCGACCCCTCTGCGTACGGATCAAAGAAAGACGCGATCATTCGAGAACTCGATCGCCTCTGGCAAGGCGTCCCGTCCGGTGCGCTCCCGAAGTGCGTGAGTCCGTTCGGAGTCCACGACATGACGGGTAACGTCGACGAGTACACGAAATCGGCGTCTCCCACGGGGAGCCCGGCGGCGCTCAAAGGCGGCTACTGGGGCCCGGTGCGAACGCGGTGCCGTCCGACGACGCGCGCGCACGGTCCTCTCCACGCGTTTTACCAGCAGGGTTTCCGCTGTTGCCGGAACGTCCCCAGTGTCGCGGATGGCGTGGTCCGTATCTCGGACGGTGGAGTCGCCGGTGTGCTGGAAGCGAGCGTTCGGATCGCGGATGCCGGTCTGGCGATCGATCCCTTGTCGGCGACCGCCGATGGAGGTCTAGTGCGTCCGTGACGATAAAAGTCTACAAGTTCGGTCCCGCGTTTGGTCTGCCCGATGCCAGCCCCTTCGTCATGAAGGTCGAAACGTACCTTCGGATGACCGGCCAAAAATACGAGACCGCCGTCGGCGATGTCCGCAAAGCCCCGCGCTCGCAGCTCCCCTACGTCGATATCGACGGTACCGTCATCACCGACTCGACGGCCATCGTGGACCATCTCGAGGGCGCACGCGCCGAGAAGCTCGACGCACACCTCGACGACAAGCAGCGAGCGGTCGCGATCGCGTTCAAATCGATGCTCGAGGAGCATTTGTATTTCGGCATACTCTTCATGCGCTGGGCGACCGACGACGGTTGGTCGGTCTTCGAACCGACCCTCAAGCAGATGCTCGGTGGCATGGGCGTGCCTTCGCTTCTGCTCGGGATGATTTCCAAGAGCGCCCGCAAGCACACGGTCGGGAGGACGCAAACGCAGGGGCTGGGGCGGAAGCCGCGCGCCGAGGTCGTCGGCGGATGTTCGAAGCTCCTCGACGCGCTCGCGGAACAGTTCGGTCAAGGCCCGTTCTTTCTCGGCGACAAGCCGACGACCTACGACGCGACCGTGTACGCCTTTTTCGCCGGTGTCCTTTGCCCGGCGTTCGACAATGAACTGCGAAAGTACGCGGCGACGAAAAAGAACCTGGTCGAATATGCCGGCCGACTGAAAGACACGTACTGGCAGAGTTGATCGCGGCAGCACTTTTCGGTTGCGGGCTTGTCGCGTACGCTCTCACGAGATAAGTGCGCGAAGGGCGCATTTGTTCGCGCCAAGTCTTTGATGGCTTGGTTGGCCGGACGTGTCACAACGTCTACAAGGGACGAACCATGAAAAGTAGGTACCGACTTGTCGGCATCGCGATCCTGACCGCCGGCGTCGCGGGAGCATGCTCGCAAGGCAGCAGCGGGTCCGGTACGGGATCCGGCTCGTCCGGGTCAGGGGCAGGCGGCACGCCCTCGACGAGCGGTGGGACCGGCACGGGCGGGGCGGTCGGCCAGTCGGCGAGCGGTTCGGGCGGCGCGGCTCCCGGG
>JBAULD010000694.1:0-2632 GCA_049578005.1 Polyangiaceae bacterium | reverse complement strand
GGCCGCGGCGACGTGGATGGATCTCCTGCCGCACGCCTCGATGGTCGTGACTCGCGAGGAGGACGTGCGTTCGGAGGCGCCACAGTTTCGGCTCGATCTCCAGCTGCAGGCCGTCTGGTCGCCCGGCAAATTCGGCGCGGGCGCCGCAGCCGATGGAGCCGTGGCTCCGGCCCTGGCGGCTTCGCTTCGCGAAGACCACGACGCCTCGACCGACGCGCTCGACACGTACGCCCGTCTGTACCTTGCGGAGCGGCGAATTTCTCGCCTTCGCGAACACGAGGAGTCGCTTCGCGCGCTCATCGGGGAGGTCGAGCTGCCCGGGACGAGCCCTGGCGGCGATGCGCTCTTGCTCGAGTCTCGGATGGCCGCGATCGAGGCCAAGGAGCGAGACGCGGATGCGTCGCGTCGGGAGCAGGCAGCCCACCTCGAGGCCCTTCTTGGTCAAAGGCTCGATGGCAGCGGGCTCGACGCTCGACTCGAGCTTCGAGACGTCCTCGACGTGCTGGCGCTTCCCGTTCCCGGCAGCGGGACGGGCGTGGAAGAGGCGGCCGCAGCGCTGCGCCACCGGCGCTCGATATTGGGGGCGGCGGAAAGCCGAATGCCGTACGTGCCGGAGCTTCTCGCGAGCGTTCTTGACGTCGTAGTCAAGCCTGCGCCCACCGGTCTCCTGCAACGGCCGACGTGGTCCACCGACCAGGTTCTCGGGCAAGCGACGCTCGGATTCGATTTGCGGTCGAGTCGCGCCGCGCAGCGCGAGGCGGAGGAAGCGGCCGTGCAAGCGGAGGGGTGGCGCCTCGAGGCATCGCGGGACCAAAACCGACGCATTCGCGCGGAGGCCGCGGCGCGCCGCGACGGAGCGCTGTCCGCCTGGTCTGCGAGCCGCGACGTGCTCGAGTCCAGCGCACGCTTTCTCGACGTCGCGCGCCGATTCGCGCGCGGCGAAGCGGACGGCCCAGCACTCGTCGGTGCGAGCGAGAAGCTGATTTCGGCGAGTGACTTCGCCGACACTTTGTTCGCCGACGCCGTCCGGGCCGAGGTCGTCCTGACGACCCACGAAGCGACGGCGCCGGCGTCGCCCACGCGCGGCGGATTGCGCGATCCATTGGGCGTTCCGAGCGATGGACCGGATCCCCGAGCCGGGCCCTCGACTAGGCCCGATGCTTCCGTTGCCGCCGCCGAAGCGGATGCGGTCAGCGCGTACGAGCGCGCCGAAGCCGCGCGTTCGACCTTCTCCGGAAGGGTCGAGCTGGGCGTGCTCTATCCGTTCTTCGCCGGCTCGGGCGCCGCGATAGCCGGCAACACGGGGCTCCTCCTGACGAGTGGCGGGGCGCTCTTGCCACCGCAACTGAAGCATCCGGCGCTCCTTGCGCGCGTCTCGCTCTTCGGTCTCCGCGACGGCCCGGAGGGGCGCGCCACCCGGATCGAAGCCGAACTTCGCGCAGCCCAAGCCACCTTTGCCCGCAAGCGACGATTGGCCCGGCAGGCGGCCGCTCGCGTGGAGCTGGCCTATCAGGGCGCTTTGGTCCGAGAGGCGGAGAGGCGACTCGCGTTCGCCACGGCAGTTCGCGATGCGCTTCGCGAAAGCAAGCGCCAAGGCATCGTCGACGAAGAAACGCTCGCCTCCGAAGGCGACATGCGCGTCGCCGTGGCCGCGGCGGACCGAGAGACGGAGCTGGCGGGGTGGACGCAGACGGAGATCGGCGCTCGATCGCTCGTCGACGGTCCGGCTGCACTCGGTCAGGTCGAGAGCCGTGAGGCCGAGACGACCGCGAGAGACATTTACCAGTCCGAGCGACTGCTCGGCTTCGAGGCCGAACTGCGGACGCGGATCGCCGAGCTCGAGCTCGACAGCGCTCGCGCTTCGCTCGCACGTCTGCGCGCGGCCGGATCGGCGGTCGATGTCGCGGTGCAGGGTACCCGCGAGATTGGAAGAGACGCGGTCGGGTCGTCCATTGGTCTCGGCCTGAACTGGAACCTCGACCCGCCCAAGGCGCCGTCGGACATCTCCGACCAGGCCGCGACGGTGGCGAGAGCGGAAGAAGGGCTCGCCGAGACTCGAAGGGCGCTGCAGACCGAAAAGCGGCTCGCCGCCGCCGAATACGAAGAGGCCGCGCGGCTTCACGACATCGAGCTCAAGAATCGAGATCGGCTCCGAGAGGTCCTCGCTCACCTCCGGCAAGAGCAGGCGTCCGAACCGGAGCTTTCCGACTCGGCGAAACTGCGCGCAGCCGCTGGCGTGGAGGCGCTCGTTTTCGACGCCGAGCGCCGCTTGCTCTTGGTCGAATCGCGGGCGGGCCGGGCCCTTCTTTGCGCCATGAACTTGGGTGCTTCGCTCCATCCGGAAGGGGATGGCGCGGCGATGGCGGGCTCGCGGGCCCCAACCCCGACGACGCTCGCCGAAGCCGTCGAGCGATTCGTGGAAAGCGACCCCCGCGTCCTCGAGGCCGATGCCGTCGCGCGCTCCGCCGCGGCGGCGCCCAACCGCTCCGCGCTGCCTTGGGGTCTTCACGTCGCCGGCCCCTCGTTTGGGCTGACCTTCGCGACCCAGCCCGGCAGTGCGTCCGACACCACGACGAATCCGGCGAGCTCGCCGTCGCGAGGTCTCACCGGCGACGTCGGTGTTGGTCTTTCG
>JBAULD010000693.1:0-14850 GCA_049578005.1 Polyangiaceae bacterium | reverse complement strand
GGCGTGCACCTGGCTCTCGTCATCTATTTCTCGGGGCCCTTCGTACTGATGCTTCACAATACCAGTCATCGCCGCCTCTTTCGTCGGCCCTGGGATTGGCTGAATCAGTACATCCCCTGGGTGCTCGGACCCTTCTTCGGAGAATCCCCGGAAGCGTATTTCACGCACCACGTCGGGATGCACCACCCGGAGAACAACCTGGACGACGACATCAGCTCCACGCTGCCCTTTCGGCGCGACCGACTGATCGACTTCTTGCGCTACTTCGGCCACTTCTTCTTTTTCGGCTTCTTCGACCTCACCGGCTACTTCGTCAAGAAGGGCCGCCGCTCGCTCCTTGCCCGCACGCTTGCCGGAGAGCTTTCGTTCTACTTCGCCGTCACGGCGCTGCTCCTCGTCGACTGGCGTGCGACGCTGGTCGTCTTCGTCGTCCCTCTCGTCGTTACACGCTTCGCCATGATGGCAGGCAATTGGGGACAGCACGCCTTCGTCGACGAAGCCTCGCCGGGAAACAGCTACCGGAACAGCATCACCTGCATCAACTCGGCCTACAACCGGCGCTGCTTCAACGACGGTTATCACATCGGTCATCACTTGAAGGCGACGCGCCACTGGACCGAGCTCCCCGAGGAGTTTCGCTCCCAGCGCGAGAAGTATGCGTCGGAAGGCGCCATCGTCTTCGAAGGCCTCGATTTCTTCAGCGTCTGGGCGTGTCTAATGCTGGGGCGTTACGATTGGCTGGCGCGGCGGTTCGTCGAGCTCGGCGACGTGCGCCGGACGCCCGAAGAGGTCATCGCGCTTCTCCGGAGCCGGACCGGCTGGACGCGAGCGCCGCGGTGACCGGTCTCCACGGGAGTCGCCGATCGCTCGATTGAGCTGCGCCCCGAGCAGGAGCGCGATGCAGAAGAGCCACAGCGTCGTCAGCGTGACGCCGACGACGGCGAGCCCGGCCAAGTAGGCACTGCCAGACCCACCGAGCCTCGTCACGTAAACGCCGTACGCCCATCCCAACGACGCCTGCATCGCCGCGGCAGCGACCGATCCGGGCAGCAGCGGTTGATTCGAGCGATCGTCGCGCGGCACCGCCAAGCGGTAGAGCCCCGCGAGCATCGCAACCGCGACGACGGCGCCCACCGCTACGCGAACAATTCGCGCGACCGGTCCAGTGGCGAATCCCACGACCCACGGGGGGAGCCCGCCTCCCGCGACCGCACCGAGCCGTTCGAGCCCAGCGCCGAGGAGGGCAAGGACGGCCCCACCGAGGGCGAACGCGACGCAGGCTGCAATCGCGAGAAGACGCCTCTTCCACCACGGCCGCGATGTTCCCGTCTGCACTTCGATGCCTTCGAAGATGGCGGAGAAGCCACTCGACGCGAGCCAGAGGAACGTCAACGCGGCGGCAGGGGCCAGCGTCCCCCCTCGCAAGGAGGCGACACTCAAGACCTGCCGCGTGATGAGCTCGCGGACTTCGGTGGGGACAGCGCCGAGGACCGACGAGAGCGCAACGACGTGAGCCGTCGCCATACGCGCCGCGACGAACCCCGCCACGGCGGCCAGAGGCACCAGGGCGAAGAAGAGCCAGAAGCTCATCTCGGCCGCTAGACCGAGCGTACGGGCGCGTCCGATGCCGTCGAGCATCGACCGCACCCAGGCTCTCTTCAGCAACCTCTGCGCGCGGGCGATTATTCGCGTCCGCGCCGGAGCGCTACTTGTGCTCGTGACGCCTGCCCCGCTCCTCTGCCTTGCGAAGTTCTTCGCCTTCGGGACCATCGAGCGCCTCCTCAGCCTCCTTCGCAAGCTGCTCCACGCGCTTTTCGTCTTTTCCCTCGCGCTCGACCCCCGCGTCGTAGCGGCGCGTCGCCGTACGGCTTCCCTCGCCCTCGTTCTGCAGCTCGGGATCGACCCGCCTCTCCTCGTCCGTCTGGGGAACGTTGTTTTTCGGATCGTTTGCCATCTCGAACCTCCGGTTCGGATGGAGAGCATGGGCCGTGCCTGCCATGCCGCTCGGCCAAGCCGCTTTGCCACACGCGGCTGGAAACGGGTTCCTCGCCATTCTGTCTCCTGCCGCCACTGAGGCGGTCTCGCGCGGAAATGGCAAACATGCACTGAGCATTCGTCCACTCGGCGAACGCGGATAGGCAGTTCCTCGGTCGGAACGGACGATGCAGGCACGCAACCTGAGCCATGACTCCTGCAATCCCGCGGGCAAAACGTATCGATCTCTTGCTCCAAACGGCGCTCACAGAACGGCACGTGAGGAGACCACTGCTCGCTGAGCTCGTCGACGAGCTCGTGGGCGCAGGGCAGTATCCAGAGGCTGCGCAGGCGGGGCGTGCACTCCTGGCCCAGCTCGACGCAGGGATAGACGGGGCCGAGTACGTGCGCCTCCTCGGGCAAATGATTGAGCTTATCGGACGGACTCGTTCCAAAGGGATTGCGTGAGTGCGCTCGGTGATCGTTCAGCGACAATTGGGCGCTGCGCCGCTGGACAGCCCAGCCGCCGAGTCCACCACCCGAGGGGCCTGTAACTCGCGCCCAGACGCGTCTCGCCACGACCCCGGAGCGAACTCGTACTGTCCGTCGCGGTCGAGCACGAGCGCCCACGGAGCAAAGCGCGCCCCCGACGGAGGATCAACCCAAGCCCCCGGCGTCCAGTTCCACCGCGCTCCGTCCCACGACCATTGACCGTCGGTCCACTCGGCCTGTGGGCTAGGTCGTTTCGGTAGCGTTTCGACGCGCGCGGCCGGCGGCGGATACGGTACGACCGCGAAGGCGTCCGGCGGCTGAGGCGCACGCGGGGGCTCATGCGACGACGCTCCGCATGCGTCGAGCAAGGGCAACGCGGCGAAGAGAAGCGCGATGTCCGCCGCACGCATCGATTCAACCCTGCCGTCCCAAAAAAAGCATCTCGCGTACCGGGCATCGCGGTTGCTCGGTTTGATACCGATGGGCTTCGCGGTGAGTGCGCGCTTCGGGGGGAGGTGCGGCGCGCTGCTCCCGTTGATTGGCGAGCTGGCGTGCACCTCGGTCCCGAACGACCGCGCGGCCGTCGACGCCGTCGATTTCCAAGGGGTCCACGAGGTGAAGGCTTCCGACTTGTCGAAGAAGATCGCAACGGCGCAGAGCCCAAAGTTCCTCGGGGTCTTCGAGGGGGTCGTCTACGAATACGAGCTGTTCGACCCTTTCGTGCTCCAGAAGGATCTCGAGCGTGTCGAGCGTTACTACCGAGCACGAGGTTTTTATCAGGCGCACGCGCGCGCCGGTCGCGTCGTCTACACGAGTGCCAACCATGTCCGCGTGCACGTCCTCGTCGAAGAGGGCCCTCCTGTGCTCGTCGGGGCTGTGTACGTCGAAGGGCTCCAGCAGCTGCCAATCCGCGTGCAGCGCGACGTGGAGGAGTCTCTGCGTGTCGCGGGACTGAAGCCAGGCAACCGCTTCGACGAAGACCAATACGCGGGCGCGCAGTGGCACATCGAGCATGCGCTGCAGGACGACGCGTACGCGTTTGCACACGTAGAACGAAGCGCGCGCGTCGACGTGCGCGACCACCTCGCCGAGGTGGTCTATCGCGTTACGCCCGACCAGCCCTCGACGTTCGGAAAAATCACCGTCGACGGACTCGAATCGCTGCCGCTCGAGCCGGTCCTTCGCGCGCTCGACATCAGGGAGGGCGCGGTCTATTCGGCGACGGCGCTCGAGCACGCGCAGCAGGCGGCGCTCGATCTGGGCGTCTTCAGTTCGGTGACCGTCACGCCGGAGCGCAGCGACCCGCCTCCGCCGGATCGGGCGGTCCCACTGACCGTACGAGTGACGCCGACCAGGCTCCGCAGCGTGATCCTCGGCGGCGGCTTGGAGCTCGACGTCATCAAGACCGATTTGCACGTTACCGGCGGCTGGACGGACAATAACTTGTTCGGAGGGCTGCGCCGGTTCGACGTCGAGTTCCGCCCCGGTCTCGCGCTCTACCCGACGCGGCTCCCCGACCTCGAGAAGCCGACGGATTTCCTGCCCGAGGAGAGATTGCGGCTTCAGCTCAGTCAGCCCGGGTTCATCGAGGCGCGAACGACCGGATATCTCCGGAGCGAGTTCAACATCTATCCTCTGCTGCTCACGTCGACGCCCCCCGCCGGCTCGCCGGTCGTCGGATATCGCGAAGCGCGCGCCGCGGCGGGCGTCAGCCGCGTCTTCTGGAAGCTGTTCGCCGAGCTCGGGTACGATCTTCAGTACAATTCGCCGTTCACGTACATCGGAACTCTCGATCCCGATCTGCGCACGGCGGTCGTTTCCTATGTCCACCTGCGGACGACGCTCGACTTCCGCAACGACCCCATCGAACCTCACGAGGGCGTTTATCTCTCCAACGACCTTCAGTTCGCGGGCGGGCCGCTCGCAGGCCAAGCGGAGGATTTTCGCATCCTGCCGGACGTGCGCGGCTACGTTCCACTCGGTCCGGCGACGCTGGCGCTGCGTGCGACGACCGGACTTCTCTTCCCCGCCAACTATGGCAACTCGCTCGGACTCGCCGCGCCGGGCGTCGCACCCCCGGGGGTCGATCAAGCCACATACGTGCGCGACCTCCAGCTCGTCTACTTCCGCGGCTTCTTCTCCGGCGGCCCGGGCAGCAACCGCGGATATCCGCTTTATGGTGTCGGACCCCACGGGCCGGTGCCTTTCCTACTGCCGAACATCAATCAACAGATCGCCAGTCGATGTGTCCCCGGTCTGGGCATCGAGACTCTGTCCGGCAATCGCTGCTTTCAGCCCCTCGGCGGCCTGACGATGTGGGCCGTATCCGCCGAGGTTCGTTACCCACTGTCATCTGAGTTCACGGAAGCGACGTTTTGCGACGCGAGCGACGTCGAAGAAGGACGGGCGCACTTCGCGCTCGACACGCACCTGTCGTGCGGCATCGGCCTCCGGTACAAGACGCCGGTCGGCCCTGTCCGTCTCGACGTCGCGTACCGCATCCCTGGTTTGAACCCGGCACCGGGAGATCCCGACTACCCCGGGGACATCGCCGGTCTGCCCATCGGCGTGGCCTTTGGCATCGGGGAGGCATATTGATGGCGAGCCCCACAAGGTGGAGGCCGCGACGCGCCTTGGCCGTGGCCGGTCGTGTCCTAGTCGCGGCGGCCGCGTTCGTGACCGCAGCCGTATGCGTGGTCGTGCTCGCCTTGAACACGCCAGCCGGTCGCGGGCTTGTCGTGGCCGAAACCAATCGCGCGATCGCGGGAACGTTCCGGGGAACGCTCGAGATCACGAGCGTTCGTCACCTCGACCTCCGCGGCGCCGACGACGTAGACTTGATCCTGCGGGACCCGCAAGGACGCGTCGTCGCCACGGCGGAGGGTGTAACCGTCCGGATCTCCGTGCTCCCCGTCGTTTGGGCAGCTCTCCGCGGAACGGGTGACATCCCTATCGTCGTGTCGGTTGCGCGCGTTCACCGGATCCGCGCCACGCTGCTGGCCGATTCGGACGGGGAGCCTACCGTCTTGCACGCGTTCGAGCCGCGCCATCGAGAACAGCCGGGGGAATCGTCACGCGGCGTTCGCATTGACGTGCGCTCGCTTCGCATAGAAGAGCTCCAGGTGAGCGGCCAGGCCGCGTCGTTCGACCATCTCGACGCACGTATGAATGGACTCGCCGCGTCCTTCCGGCACGACGAGACGAACACGGAAGTGGACTTGACGGGACTCGATCTCGACGTACGCGGCATCCTTCCCGAGTCCGTGACTGCCCACGTCGCCGGTCGCGCCCATCTGCCGTCGGCCGGGAAGAGGGAGGCGAGCGCGTCGATCGAAGGAAAGGCGGGGGCCATACCCGTATCGCTGCGTGCGATATTGATGGGCAATCGAGTGGACGCGACCGCGCGCGTTCTGGCAGGCGGGGGCCCAATCGAGGTGGGGTTGGTCGCTGACATGGGCGAAGTCACGACGGGGGACTTGACGGTTGCGGTGACCGGAGTGGACCCCCACCGCATCGTCCCAAGCGCACCGCGAGCCGATGTCCACGCCCGGGCGAGGGCGCAAGTCCGCGTGGAGCCTGGCGGGGTAGTCACAGGCGAGCTCACGGTGCACACGGACCCGACGCGCGTCGCATCCCAGCTCGTGCCGGCGCTCGACGCGCGCGCGGGGTTCACGCGGACGAGCATGACCGGAACGGTTCGCCTCGCCGAGCCGGGTGCGCCCGTCGACCTGCGCTTCGAGGCGAAACGTGAGCGCGGCGCGACTGCGCTCGACTTCGATATGCACGCAACGGCGCCCGAACTCGCCTACGTTCCAATGCTTCACGCATGGGGCGCCCGGGGCGCCGCCGAGGTCCACGCGATCGGGCACGTCGATCTCGATTCACGCGCCGTCGACGCGGACGTGGACTTCACCGCCGCGGGGGTGCACGTTGGGGCGCAAGCCGTTCGCTCGGCGGTCGTTCGCGGACACGTGGAGGGACCGCTCGAGGCGATCTCGGGCCGCGTGGCGGTCGAGGCGCGAGGGCTGGAGGCCGAGGGCCGAACCCTCGACAGCGCCTCGGGACACGCCGCCCTCACCTTCGTCCACGGGTTCACCGCGTACGACGCCGTCCTCCGGACCGCTGTCGATCGAACGACCGTGACCACGCGCGCCGGGCTCGTTCATGGGGGTGATGGCCAGCTGGACGTAGTCGGCCTCGAGATCGACGGCCTGGGATCTCCCATTCACGGCGAATTCCACTCGCGCCCACGTGGGGTCGCCGTCCGGGTGCTCGCCCCAGACACGAACATACCGCGACTGTTGCGTCTCTTCGGCAAGAGCGCCCAGGGCAGCGGCCACCTCGCCCTCGACGTCGACCTCCGTGGATCGACCGGACACCTCGACGGGACACTTGCGACGACCGGGCTGTTCGGTGTCGAGCGCGGCGATGCGCGCATCGCCATGAAACTCGATGACCGCCGCGTCGACGGGACCTTGGCCTTCGCGTTCGACGGCGCGCGCGCCACGGCGACTCTCCGCGACCTGGTGCTCGGTGGTCCACTCGGCGAAGAGCGAGCGTGGCGCCGAGCGACGGGTGCCGTCGATGTTTCGTCGAGCGTCAACCTAGGCGCAGTGCGCAAGGTGCTCTTGAACTGGACGCCGGCACCGATCGAGCAGATGGGCGGCATCGTGTCGCTGACGGCGCACGTCGCTCGTGCACGGCCCGATGGCGTGCCCGACGCGACCCTGGACCTTAGGACGCAAAATCTTGCCCTGAGGCTTCGGCCGAGCGGCCCCAAGCCGGAGGCGATTCCCGCGCACGAGCCCGAGGAGGTGGGGCCGCCGAAACCTGGCTTTCGCACGAGCGGGCTCGACGCCCACCTCGCGGCTTCGCTCGAAGGCCCCTCTCGTCGCTTTACATTGAAGGCGTCGCTCCTCGATGCGCGGGGGCCCATTCTGAAGGTGCAGGCTCAAGCGACTCCTCCTCTCGCCCAGCTACTGCGCGAGCCACGTGCGGCGACGAAGGTCCTCGAGCGCACTCCGGTGCAGGTCCACGTCGAACTGCCGCCGCGCGAGCTTGCCGAACTACCGCCTGTGTTGCGGCCGGGGGCCCTGCGCGGGAAGCTGCAGGCAACGCTCGATGCGAGCGGACCGATGGTCGACCCGCGTGCCGAGGTGCATGGCCGAGCCGTCGGCGTCACGCTCATGCAATCGGGCTCGGCGCTGCCTTTCGACGGCTCGCTGGATGCGACTTACGACGGACGAGCCGCGATCGCGCGCGTCCTCGCGGAGCGACCCGAGGGCGTCGCCCTGGACATACGCGCCGATGTCGACGCGCCCATCGCTCGGTTGCTGGTGCCCGATGCGGGGAGCAGGCCTTGGGACGCCGGCGCCACCGTCGCCCTGCACTCGTTTCCCCTCGAAGCGATCCCCCAACTCGCGTCCCTCGGGGTCGCGGCCCGCGTCAGCGGCGTCGTCGCGCTCGAAGGGCTGCACCGCGACGCGCGGGTCGAGGCAGACATCAAGCTCGACAAGCCCCGGCTGGGCGCCGTTTGTTTTCGGGAAGGGTCCGTCCGATTGCAGATTGATCGCAACCGTCTCATCGCCGCGACACGCATCGAAAGCCCGGGCTCGTTCGCCGCCGACACAGTGAACGCTTCGTCCCATTGGGACGCCGACCTCACTCCTACAATCGACGCGTCGCAGCCCGTCGATGCGACGCTCGAAGCGCGCGATTTCCGCGTCGCGGCGCTGCAGCCATTCGTGGCAGGGGCGATCGACCAGCTCGACGGCCGGCTCAACGGCCATGTGCGCGTGCATTCCGGTCCCGACCCGCAGAACGGCCAGTTCGAGGGCGATCTGGCGCTCTCGGATGGCATCGTCGAGATCCCCGCGTTCGGCGAGCAGCTCCACGGCGTTGGAGCGCGCGTGACGATTCGGCCCTGGGGCACACTGCGCATCGACGACGCCACGGCGAGCGGGCCGACGGGCAAGCTAACGGGGGCCGCGCTGGCGCGGTTCGACGGAATCAGATTCCGAGGAGCGACCGCAGACGTCGACATCCCACGCGACCAACGAATGCCGGCGACCGTCGAGGGCGTGGCGCTGGGGGCCGTCTCCGGCCATGTGCACATGGACGCGTCGATGGCCGCCGACGACAAGACTCTGGACGTGCGGATCGACCTTCCGCAGGCGCAGCTCGAGCTGCCGCGCAGCGCCGGGCGCGCGGTCCAGTCGTTGGATCCCGCACCGGGCGTTATCGTGGGGACTCACGAACCGTCGACGGGGCGGTTCGTCGTCCTTCCGCAACATGGCCCGGAGAAGCCCCGCCGCGCCGATGCGCTAACCGTCCGGGCCGCGGTCCGACTCGGACAGGACGTCCGCATCCGCCGGGGGGAAGACCTGGACGTCGAACTTACAGGTCAACCCATGCTCGACATCACGGACAAGACGCAGATGAGTGGGACCATTCACTTGACCCGCGGCACGGTGGACGTCCTCGGTAAGCGTTTCACGCTCGAGCCCTCGAGCACCGTCGCGTTCAGCGGGGATACGAGCAACCCTCAGCTACGCGTCACCGCGATGTACGAGGCGCCCGACCACACGCGAATTTTCGCGGACGTCCTCGGGACGCCCGATAAGCTCAAGGCCAATCTGCGATCGGAGCCGCCTCTCAAGCAGGACGAGATTCTCGGACTGCTGCTCTTCGGCAGCCCCGAGGGCCTGGGCGGCACACCCGGACCCGGCGAGCAGCCAGACCCCACGCAGCAAGCAGCGGGACTGGCAAGTGGGGTCGTCGCGCAGGGCATCAACCAGGCGCTCAGCGGCATCAGCAAGGTAGAGATCTCGACGCGACTCGATACGACCCAAGCCGCCAACCCACGGCCCGAGGTAGATGTTCGCTTGTCGAACAACGTCCTCGCGCACGTCACGGTGCAGACGGGAACGCCGGCACCGGGCGAGCCGCCCGATCTGACGCTGGTGACAATCGACTGGCGGTTCAAGCCCCGCTGGTCACTTCGTTCTACCGTCGGCGACCAGGGGAGCACACTCTTCGATCTGCTGTGGCGGCATCGCTACTGACGAGGACTCACGCCTTTCCGCCTTGCTCCAGCAGCTTCCACAGGGCGACGACGACCTCGCGCACGCCCTCGCCGGTGGCCGCCGATACGAGCTTGAGGTCGATTCCGCGCGCGGCAAAAGATGTTCTGGCCTGTGCCCAGGCCTCGCGCACTTCGGGCAAGTCCGCCTTGCTCATGGCGACAATTTGAGGGCGCGCGGCCAGCGCAGGATCGAATTTCGCGAGTTCGGCGTTGATCGCGTCGAAGTCTGCGAGAGGTTCGCGGCCTTCGGTCGCGTCGAGCGTGATCAGATGGAGAAGGGCGCGCGTGCGCTCCACGTGCTTGAGGAAACGTATACCCAGACCCGCTCCGGCCGCTGCACCCGGAATGAGACCGGGAATGTCGGCCAAGACGAAGTTCGATTCTTCTCCGACGGAAACGACGCCAAGGTGAGGCACGAGGGTGGTAAACGGGTAATCGGCAACTTTCGGTCTCGCGCGCGACACCGAACTCACGAACGTGCTTTTGCCAACGTTCGGAAAGCCGAGCAGCCCCGCGTCGGCCATCACTTTCAGCTCGAGGCGCAGCGCCCTGTCCTCGCCCGGTTCGCCCGGTTCCGCGCGGCGGGGCGCCCGGTCGAACGGCGTCGCGAAATGAATGTTGCCCCGGCCACCGCGACCGCCACGTGCAACGACGACTTCCTTGTCCCCCGTGTCGACGTCGAACACTCGCTCGTTCGTGGCGACGTCGAACCCCTGCGTTCCTACCGGAACACGCACGACCAAGTCCTTCCCACCTCGCCCGTACTGGTCTTTGCCGCGGCCGTGCTCGCCGCGCTCGGCTTTGAGCACGCGCGAAAGAGCCACGTCGAGCAAGGTGGTCTTGCCCTCGTCGCCGACGAAAATGACGTCGCCACCCCGTCCACCGTCGCCCCCAGACGGCCCTCCGTGGGGCTCGTACCTTTCACGCCGGAACGCGATGCAACCGTTGCCGCCGTCCCCCCCCAAGACTCTCACTTCACAAGAATCGACGAATTTCACGGCGCGCGCCTTGTAGCACTTCCCACGCTCGAAGGACGAGGCGCCGAGGGATCAGGAAGTCCGAATCTCTTCCTGATCCCACTGCCTTCCGACGACGGGGTTACATCGACAGGGCGCCGGTCCGCAGCAGATAGGCGAGTTTCGCCCGCTGCTCGGGCCGAATGAGCGCGTGAATTCGCCCCAGCGCTCGCGTAACGGCCGCTTGCACGCGCTCGGTGCTCTTCACCCGCTCGCCTGCAGCGCTCTGCGCCTTGGCTTCGTCGAACGATTCGCTCGCCACCGCGTCGGCCAATGCCGAGGTGGTGCGACGATTGTCGACGTCGGCTTGCGCGCGTTCGGTCTTCAAATCATGAAGAATCGCCGCAAGCTCCGTGACTTGCCCCTCGTCGAGGTCAAGCTTGTAGGCGAGGAACCGCAGCGGACGTCGCACGCCGAAGCTGCCACCGCCGAACTGGTCCCCCTCGCCGCCGCCCCCACCACCGAACGGACCACCGTGCCAACCACCGTTTTCGCCGCACGAGGCGCGGCGGTGCCCATGCCAAAAAAACATTCCCGGATGCATGTCGTTACCTCCTCGCCGAGGCGATTTCGCTCTCAGCGGGCGCTTCCGAGCGTAGCTGGATGCCAGGCGCGGGCGCGGGCATTTGCCGCGCGCACCCACAACTTGTGGTCGCGCGCGCCGCATGTCAACGTCCGGCTCCGCCGCTCGCGCTCACTATTTTCGCGACCAAGCGTCGGGTAGGTACCGTAACGGCGGTGCTCGCGGCGGCCAGCAGAAGCGAGCGGCCAACTTCCCCCAAGAAGGAGCGCCTTTCCGCCCGCAGGATCTTTTCGGGGTTCCACCACAGGCGCCCGAAGAGGCGCCAACGGTCGCGGCGCCGCCGATCCGAGGCCGTACCGGCGCGACTCGCCAGGAGCGCCACGACGCTCGCGGCCGCGACAGCGACGAGGCCCGCGCCCACGGCGAGGTCTAGAACGCGGTGCTGGAGGCGAGTTCGAAAGTCCCGCGCCCTGTGACGGCGTTCGTCGAGCTCCCCCACCGTTCGGAGCAATTTCGAACGCACTTGGAGTGCTTCCCGGACGAGTTCCTCACGCGACTTGGAGTTGCCGCTCACGCTCTCCGCTCCCTCAGTTGGTTCAAGTCCCGCTCGATACGCTCTTTGGTCTTGGCCAGAGGCCTTGCCGGCAGCGTCTTGTAGGCCGCCAAGCCCAGCACCACGCCGACGATCAGGAGAATCGCTGCAATCGTGAGCGCCGCGGCCCAGGGAATCGAAAACGCGAGGGCCCCGGCCACCATGCACAGCGCGAATGCCGTCACCAGTGCGGCGGCCGAGCCGCAGAACGCGAGGACGCTCGATCGGGCCTGGCGAAGCTCACTCGAGACCTCGTCGCGCGCGAGCGCAAGCTCCAGACGCACGAGGTCGCGCGCGTCGTCGAGCGCCTCGCGCACGAGGCGCACGGTCGGCTGATCCGGACCATTCTCCATTGTGGCAATCGGATGCAAAGTCCGTGTAAGGGGCCTCGGGCGGCTGCGCCCTCCCCGTCGATCGAAGCGCGGCCCGTCTACCCCTGGCAGGAGACCCGCTGAAACCAGAGCGCGGCCGTTCCGTCTCGCGTGTCGACGTACATCACGCCAAACTCGCTTCCCGTCCACACGACGTCGGGGTACTTGGACGTGCCGCTCGTGCCGTTCGAAACTTGCAGATCGTGAAGGCCACCGACACGTGCACCCGTGCCGTCGACGAAGCTCACGAAGATCTGCGGACGGCTGTCGCGCCATTGATAGTAGACGACCGCGCCTGCCTGTCCCGTCCACGCCATGTTGGGCCAGTTCGCATCGCCACTGTTCGGCTCTTCGACCAGCCCCCCGCCGAGCGCGTTGCCACTGCCGTCGACGATTGACATGAAAATCTGGTTGTCGCTACCGCGCATGTCTTCCCAAGCGGCGAGGAAACCCGCGGTGGTGCGGACCATGCGCGGCAGAGCTGCGGCGCTCGCCGCCCGGCCGCGGAGCGACGTCTGTCCGGTCGGCTGCAGACTCTGCGGATCGATCGGCGCGAATGGGATGTCGTACGACGCACTGCCGTTCGATTCGGTCCCCTGGTCGCGCCAGACCATGGCGAGCACCTGATCGTCTCCGGCGACCCAAGGCCAGCCCGCGGAGTCCATCAGTGCCAGGCGCTGCGAAGCGGTTACCTGAAGAGACGTCGGATCGAGGGTGGCGATCTCAACTCCTTGGCCGCCGTCGGCAAACTGGTCCATCCAAGCTACCGCGACTTGGCCCCGAGGTGCACGCGACAGCACCGGACGAGGCTGCGGCAGTTGCGTAGCCGCCACGGTGACGCCCTCGCCCCACGGCTGTGCGCCCGGGTCGAGCCCGTGAGCATAGACCGCGTTGCCGGCGGAGCCTTCCTCCCAAGCGACGACATAGCCGTTCGCGGTCTTGAGGAGACTCGGCAAGTCGCTCTTCGCTGGCGTCGCTTGGACGTCGACCGGCGCACCCACGGTAGCTCCGTCCGCTGCGAGTGTCCCGGCGAAAATGTCGCCCGTGGCGGAGTCCGGATACACGACGACGTAGTGGTCGGTATCCCACGCGAACGCGAAGGACTGGGCGCCCGCGCCGAACCCGATCTTGGTCTCGGTTCCAACCCGCGCACAGGCCGACGTTCCGAACACTTGGCCGTTGCCCTTGTCCGTGCTCGGCGGCGGCCCGCCCGACCCCACACGCAAAGAGCAGCTGGAAGCGATCCCGGCGACGACGAACGCCGAGCTGACCTGGAAAAAGCGGACGTGCGGAGCGACCATAGGCACGTGCCCGTGGCAAGCGGCACGCCGTTTCGAATTGCCCTTCGACGAAAGTCAGATGCCGGTGGGCTCGAAGGCGTCCCGAGAGCGCGAAGCCGAAACGCGCGTCCGCGACGGTCGAATCGAAGGCGAGCTCGGGGTCGGGCCCGGCACCGCCGTGGCGACGGGTCCTGCTGGGGACGACGGGATCGCGGCCAGATTCGCTGCGGAGCTCGCCGGCGAGAGGGCGACCGGAGATAGGGGACGCGCGGGTGCCGTCGCGACCAGGCCGGTGGCCCGGGCGGTCATTCCGCTGGCCAGCTCGACGGCCGCCACCACGCCGACCGATAACCCTACGAGTGCCGCGATGAACCACGGTTGTTTCCACCATTCCCGCAACCGCGCCGAGGGCATCGCCGGGGGAGCCGTGGGTGCCTGACGCTGCCGCAAATCTCGCTCGATCGGGCTCGGGGTCTCGGGCGTGACGATGACTCCTTGCTGCTTCGCGAGCGCCGTCAGGAGGTCGACCTGGGAGACGAGGTGCAGGTCCAGGAGAACACGTCCGAGAAGTTTGCCGCTCCGGCGCTGTTCGGCGAGGGCTCGCTCCAAGTCGGCAGACGTGAGCAGACCCTCGGCAATCAGGATCTCCCCGAGCTTGCCCCGCCCGCGCGGCGCTTCGGCCACGGCCTCGGCGATGGTCTGTTTGGGGCCGAAAGGTTCGAGCGCTCGCCCGAGCTCGAGCATGTTCTGGAACCGCTGCTGCGGGTCTCGCTGCAGCGCGCGCATGACGATGCGCGCCAGCTCGCGAGGCAGCTCGGGGCGAAGTTCCGTGGGCCACGGAACGGGATCGGAGACGACTTTCGCGATGACCGAAGTCGGTGTTCCGACGAACGGCGTCCGTCCCGTCAAAAGCTCGAAGAGGATGCAGCCGAGCGACCAGACGTCGCTTCGCGCGTCGGCCGAACAGGCGGCGCGCAGCTGCTCGGGGGCGGCGTAGTAAGGCGTCCCGAAGTATTCGTGGGTAGGCGTCAAGCGCTTGTCTTCGCTTTCGCTCTTCGAAATGCCGAAATCGAGCACTTTGACGACGCCCCGCTTGCGATCGCCCACTCTGCAGACGAAGAGGTTCGACGGTTTGAGATCGCGATGAACGATCCCGAGTGCATGCGCCTCGGACATCGCGCCTGTCACCTGTTGGACGATGTCGACCGCTTCCTCGATCGCCATCGGACCGGTGGCTTCCAATTCCGAATCGAGGTCCCTGCCCTCGAGGAACTCGAGCACGATGTACGGTAGCCCGTTCGGCAGCGCGTCCACGTCGATGACTCGCGCGGTGTGGATGGACTGGAGCTGCGCGGCCGCGCGGGCCTCGCGCTCGAACCGCGCCACGACAGTCTCGAAGTCAGGCAGGTCCGGACGGAGGATTTTGATGGCGACGCGCTGGTTCAGGCGAAGGTGTGTCGCCTCGAAGACGACCCCCATCCCGCCCTCCCCGATTAGGCGCACGAGGGAGTACTTTCC
>JBAULD010000692.1:0-2282 GCA_049578005.1 Polyangiaceae bacterium | reverse complement strand
CAAGTAGGGCATGTGGCCGCGGCCGGCGCTGTCGCGGGGGCGGTCAGGGCGCAGTTCAAAATGGCCAGGCCGACGCCCCCTGCGCTGTAGGTCGTGTCGGTGAACTTACCTTCGACGGTCGTGGGGTCGGTCGTGCCGAGGTCCGTGGCGATGTTCGACGCGCACACGCCGATCGGTGACGCCGGCGACGTCAGACAGTTGGAACCGGTATTGGCGCCGCAATAGCAATTGCTGACGCTGTGCGGCACCTCGCTTTTCGTGCAGTTCGGGCTGGATCCGTTGCTGTTGAGGGCGCAGTTGAGCGCGTCGAGGCACCGCTGCGTCGCCGCCATGCTGGCGCCCGAGACGTTGGCATTGTCGAATGGAAAATTCACGCCGGGTCCGTTGGGATCTCCGCATTCGGAGTTCGTGACGTCCCCGGAGCCGTTGCCCGTCGGACCCGGACCGCTTGCGCCGGAGCCGTCGATACAGGCGTTCACGACCATGCACGTGTAGCAGCTCGTGGTGAGGTTCTCGCCCGGACCCTGGCCGTTGTACGCGATGTCGTAGCTGACAATCAGCGCCTCGGTCGCGGTGCAAACACCGTTTGCGCTCGCCGCGCAGTGCACGCTGTTGGCGCCGCTCGCGGCGCAGGGAGCTGTCGTGCAAGGCGTGGGCGAGCCACCCGAGTCCGTGCTCGCGCCGGTATCGCTGCCGGAGTCGCGCCCGGCGTCGTTGCCCGCGTCCGGAGTCCCGGTGTCCTCGCCCGAATCAGACGCGCCGCTATCGGGCGTTCCCGTATCCGGGGTCTCTGCATCCACGCCCGTGTCGGCAACCGTGGCATCGAGCCCACCCGCGTCTTGAGGGCCCGCATCACTCGTGGCCGGACCTGCATCCATACCGGCGTCCGGGGTCCCGGGGTTCGTCGTTCCGGTATCCGGCACCGAGGCTTCCGGCTGGGGAGAAGGCGAGCCGCTCTCCATGACCGGAGGAGGCCCGCCGGTCTCGGGCGTCGTCGTCCCCGGGGACCCAGAATCCATCGTCGCGGATACCGTCGAATCGGGGTGCGAAGAATCCGCTCCGCCGCTGTCCGATACGGTGGAGCCGACTTCGGGCGCTCCGGCATCCGGCGCATTCGCTGGCGCGGCTTCCGAAGCGGCTTCCCCGGAGCTCTGGTTCGGAACGCCGCTTTCGCCCACGGGCGTGCCCGCGGCTGCGTCGTCGCCGCCTCCTCCTTGTCCCGGCACGGCGGAGCTGTCGCCCACATCGCTGCAGCCGACGATGGAGCTGCTCCACAGGACGAGGACCGCCGCCCAGCCCCAGGCTCTATTGCGCTTCATGGTGCGTTCTCAATTGGGAATCGACGAAGACTGGACATCTGGATCACCCGCCGTCGGCGCCGGCGCCCGGAAAGCACATGTCACAGCGGGGAGACTGCTGGGTGCGCGCACAATCAAAAAGGGCCATGACTTCGGCCGCTGCATAGCTGCTTTGCAAGGTCACGTCGGTCAAGTGCTCCAGGATCGTCGTTGCGCTCGTGGAGGAGGTCGCTTGAAAAGCGTCTAAGATCTGTTGACGACAAGCCCCGTTCGGGGCGCCAGGCTGGAGACAAGCAGAGCCCGTCATGCTGCCGCAATAGCAATTGGACACGATCGGCGGGGACTGACTGTTCACGCAGTTCGACTCTTCAACGCACTCGAACAGGCTTGCGCACAGGTCGAAAAGCGGCTGCAGCGCGCCATTTCCCGCCGACGCCGTCCCGGCTTCTCGTAAATCGCTGCAGGGGCCTAGGACGCCTCCTCCCGCCCCCCCCCCCAAAAGGGCGAAACCGGCCTGACCCAGACCGCAGGCGTTGGCCCTCAGGCAGTCATCGCAACTCATCGCTGCGGCGTCGGCGGCGCCTGACTTGACCGTGCTCGAATAGGTCCGGAACCACGGATAGGTCGCGCATGAGCCGGAGTCGTAGACGTGGGTGTCAGGCACCTCCCCCAAATAGTTCCCGCCGTCGTCGAGCAGCTGTACGTCGGGACTGCACGGAGGCCAGAGGTCCCAGGGGTTGGGAGCCGCGTCGGAGCCCGCATCGTCCGAAGGATTGGAATTCGGGATGTACACGTCCAGTCGCGCCGCGTCGGCGTACATGATGACCGCGTCGAACCCACCGTCGCTCGAACTCGGCGGTGCCGTCGTCCCGTCGGGTGCGCCTGCGTCGCCGTTTGACAACGTCGAATCCAGCCCGGGGTTCGTCGCGCCGACTTCAGACGATCCCGCGTCGGCCGTCGCCGCCCCTGCGTCTGCGCTGCTGT
>JBAULD010000691.1:0-2034 GCA_049578005.1 Polyangiaceae bacterium | reverse complement strand
GTCCCGCGCCGCGTGGAGACTGGTCCCGATTGCCGCGCTCGCGGCCGCTGCCGGGGTCGTCTGTGCAGCGCAGAGCCAGCGGGCGTGGCACGACGTGGTGACCGCGCTGGGCACCGCGGAAGTGGACACCGTATGGTAGGCCGTCGGCTGCGCGGCTACCTGATCCTCGTCACCGTCTTCACGCTGGGCGGGGTGGCCGGCGGTGGCTCGGTCTTTGCGGCGCTCAAGCACCGGTACACCGCGCTGCTGCTCGACGACCGTGTGGACGAGCGGCGCCTCGAAGCGCTGACCGACCAGCTCGCACTCGACGGGACCCAGCGCGAGCGGATAGCCGGCATCCTAAACGACGCGCGCCGCGAGGCCCATGTCATCGCGCTCCAAATGGATGCCAGGTGCGGCCACCCGCTGCTCGACCACCGGGCCAGGGTGGACGATCGCATCCGCGCCGAGCTGCAGGCCGCGCAACGGACTAAGTTCGACGCCCTACTCGCGCGGCGTCGCGAGCGCGAAGCCGCAACGGCACCGTAGGGGCCGTCGACCCCGCGCGCGTCAACGCGGGAGAGAGTTCGACCTCGTGGACGCAATTACGCCCAGCCGCACCGCCGGGCCCGTCGCTGCCCAGCGGGCGCTGCACCAGCTCCTCGACGCGCCGCAGGTGTTCGAGGACCCTCTGGCCCTCGCGGTGCTCGCTCGATCACCATACGCCGAGGCCTCGACTACATCGCTCCCGCTCCTGCGTTGCTCGAAGCACTGAAGAACGAGGAGAAATTAAGATGAATGGTCAGGTCGATTTGCGGCAGAGGGACGAAGCTGACGTTAGCCCGAAGAGCGAGCCTTGCACCGCGGGAGGATTAGGCTGTGCCAGCCGGGGGGGCTACGAGCTTGGCTGGGTCGCGGCGGACGACAGCAACATCGCACCGACGGACGCGAACCTCGCGTGCGCAGACCCGTTTTCGACCTGGACTAGCACGGCAGGCAGTCACGAGAACCTACCGATCAGCTGCGTGACGTGGGCCGAGGCGTATGCATTCTGCATCTGGGACGGCGGATTTCTGCCCAGCGAGGCCGAATGGGAATACGCGGCGGCGGGTGGGAACGAGCAGCGGGAGTTTCCCTGGGGCTCGACGGATCCGGGGACCGAGAGTCAGTATGCGATCTACGGGTACTGGACGGGAAAACCGACGTCCGTTGGGGCTTGCTACTACCCGAGCGCCGGACCCTGCACGGGCGTGATGAACATCGCTCCGGTCGGAACGGCGACGCGGGGTGCCGGGCGCTGGGGCCAGCTCGACTTGGCGGGCGAAATGGAGGAGTGGAACTTGGATTGGGCCGAACTCTCTCCGGACTACGCCAATCCGTGTACCGACTGTACTGTCGTTGGCGGACCGGCGACAGACCTGCTGGGCCGGGTGGTCCGCGGCGGCGACTTCGAATCGGACGACGTGTTCATGGTCCCGTCGCGGGCTTACAATGTGATCCCGACGAACCGCGCGTACTGGGTCGGGTTTCGTTGCGCCAGTACCCCGTAAGCGGGACACACGCCAGCGTGGAATTGCCAACAAGGTCCGCAGGCCGCTGCGGCGACGGCTTGATCGGCGAAGGGGCCTACGACGGTTCGAAGGCGTGCCCTGGATATCGGAGCCCTTCCGCTCATATCGAAGCGCGCATCGACGCCGGTCGCATAGGGGCTCGAACGTGTGCACGCGGCGCGAAGAAAGGTCACGCCCAGTGAAGCAGCTGGTAGCGCCAGCGCTCGCTCGCGCTTCTGCTGTTCGGCCATGCCTGGTATTCTGGCGCATGCCTTTCAGCGCCGGCCCGCGAGCGAGCGTTTCTTTGTGCAGCGCGCAAGGCGTCGCCGTCACTGTCTTCACTTCTGCCCTATCTTGCCAGACTAACCAGAATCCCTGTTACGGACTGAACAACGGGGATCGCGTCGCCATTACGGTGCTCTTTCCGTATGAAGACACGGGGTCGCCGAAAACGTGTGGATTCGGCGTCGACCTCGACCAGGGCACGGTGCTCGTGGCGACCGTC
>JBAULD010000690.1:0-5804 GCA_049578005.1 Polyangiaceae bacterium | reverse complement strand
CTCTTTGGGACCACATTGAGGCGCGCGGCCGGAAGGGGACTCAGATACAGCGGTACAAGGGACTCGGTGAGATGAATCCAGAGCAGCTTTGGGAAACGACGCTGGATCCCAACACGCGGGTCATGTTGCAAGTCCGACTCGACGACGCTGTTCAAACTGACCAGATCTTCACGATTCTCATGGGCGATCAGGTCGAGCCGCGCAGGCAGTTCATCGAGGACAACGCTCTCAACGTGAAGAATCTCGACATCTAGGTTGCGTATGTCAACGCGCGCTCGCCGGCGGGCGAAGCGGGGCACAGGTCTTGCGCGGCGATGATGGCGACTTAGCTTCGTAGCTGCGAGCGCGAGCGCATGAAGCGGCGCTCGGGGTAGCGAGCACCGGCGCCGCAGGTTCGGCACTCAGGAGAAACAATGCGTCCCGATCGGATGACTACGAAGAGTCGCGAAGCATTCCAAGACGCGCTCGACCGCGCGTCGCGCTTCGGAAACCCCGAACTCAGCCCCGAGCATCTGCTCGCCGCGATGCTCGAGCAAGAAGGGGGAGTGGCCGGACCGCTCCTCCAGAAGGCGGGCGCCGACTTGGGCGCGCTGCGCGAAGCGCTCGCGCGCAAGGTCCAGGACCTCCCGCGGGTGACGGGCGGTGCGGAACCCGGACTCTCCCGCCGAACGCTCGAAGTGATCCGCCGGGCCGACGACGAGGCCAAACAACTCAAAGACGAATACGTGTCCGTGGAGCACTACCTCCTGGCGATGGCGAAGCACGATCGCGAGATGGCTTTGCTGCTCCAGCAGAACGGCGGCGTTGGGCCGGAAAAGCTTCTGTCGGCACTCGCGAGCGTCCGTGGCTCGCAACGGATCACGGACCCGGATCCCGAAGGGAAGTTCCAAGCCCTGGAGAAGTATTGCCGTGACCTCACCGATGCCGCTCGAAAGGGGAAGATCGACCCGGTCGTCGGCCGCGACGAAGAGATCCGCCGCGTCATGCAGGTCCTTTCGCGACGGACGAAGAACAATCCCGTGTTGATCGGCGAGCCTGGAGTGGGCAAGACGGCAATCGTCGAAGGCATCGCGCAGCGGATCGTCCACGGCGACGTCCCGGAGTCCCTCAAGCAGAAGCGATTGTGTGCGCTCGACATGGGCGCGCTCGTCGCCGGGGCGAAGTACCGCGGAGAGTTCGAAGACCGGTTGAAGGCGGTTCTGAAAGAAGTCGAGGCAGCGCAGGGACGGATTATTCTCTTCATCGACGAGCTTCACACGATCGTCGGAGCGGGCGCAGCCGAAGGCGCCATGGATGCCGCGAACCTTTTGAAACCTGCGCTCGCCCGCGGCGAGCTGCGGTGCATCGGGGCGACAACGCTCGACGAGTATCGAAAGCGGATCGAGAAGGATCCCGCGCTCGAGCGCCGGTTTCAACCAGTGCTGGTCTCGCAGCCCACGGTGGCCGACACGATTGCCATCTTGCGCGGCCTCAAAGAGCGCTACGAGGTGCATCACGGGATCCGAATTCAGGATGCGGCGCTCGTCGCCGCGGCGACCCTGAGCGATCGCTACGTAACCGATCGATTCCTGCCCGACAAAGCGATCGATCTCATCGACGAAGCGGCGGCGAAGATCAAGATCGAGGTCGACAGCATGCCGACCGAAATCGATGCCATCCAGCGCAAACTCATGCAGCTTCAAATCGAGCAGCAAGCGCTCAAAAAGGAGCGAGATCCGGCAAGCAAGGCTCGAGTCGAAGACGTCAAGCGTCAGATCGCCGAGCTCGAAGAGAGCTCGAGCGGGATGCGAGCGCAGTGGCAGCGCGAGAAAGAAGTCATCGAGCAAATTCGGAAGGCCCAGCCCGAGATCGAGCGGCTACGCCACGAGGCGGACGAAGCGCAGCGTCGGGGCGATCTCGGACGGGTCGCCGAGATCAGCTACGGCAAGATCCCGGAGCTCGAGAAGAGGATCGAAGAGCTTCGGAAAACACTCGCGAAGGTGCAGGAGAAGACCAGCTATCTGCGCGAAGAGGTCACCGATCAGGACGTGGCCGGAATCGTCTCCAAGTGGACCGGCATCCCTGTGGCCAAGATGCTGCAGGGCGAGATGCACAAGCTTCTCCACATGGAAGAGGAGCTGAAGAAGCGTGTGATCGGGCAAGACGCCGCGGTCGAAGCGGTCGCGAACGCGGTACGACGTTCACGCGCCGGCCTCGGCGATCCGAATCGACCGATCGGGAGTTTTCTGTTCTTGGGCCCCACTGGGGTCGGCAAGACCGAGTTGGCGCGGGCGCTGGCCGAGTTCCTGTTCGACGACGAGCGCGCGATGATCCGCCTCGATATGAGCGAGTACATGGAGAAGCATTCGGTCTCGCGCCTCATCGGTGCGCCACCGGGCTACGTGGGCTACGAAGAGGGCGGTCAGCTCACCGAGCCGGTGCGTCGTCGCCCGTACGCGGTCATCTTGTTCGACGAAGTCGAGAAGGCGCACGCCGACGTGTGGAACGTGCTGCTCCAGGTGCTCGACGACGGGCGACTCACCGACGGGCAGGGTCGCACGGTCGACTTCAAGAACACCGTCATCATCCTCACGAGCAACATCGGGTCGGCCCACATTCAAGCTATCGACGAACGTCCCGCACTCGACGCCGCGACCCGTCGAGAGCTCGTGCAGCGAGCGGTGATGGACGAGATCCGGCGCGTGTTCCGGCCGGAGTTTCTCAACCGTTTGGACGAGATCGTCATCTTCAATCGCCTGGAGAGCTCGCAGATTCGGCACATCGTCGACATCCAGCTTCGCCGGTTCGCGAGCCGTCTTGCGCGCCGCGATCTCGCGATCGAAGTCACCGATCGCGCGAAGGACGTTCTCGCGGAAGCGGGCTGGGATCCGCAGTATGGCGCACGGCCTCTCAAGCGCGCGATCCAGAAGAATCTGGAAGACGCCCTCGCCCGTAAGGTATTGGCCGGTGAGTTCCCGACGGGGACTCGCATCATCGTGGACCGGGGCCCGACAGGCGAGCTCACGTTCACGACGCGGATGCAGAACTGACGCGACGGCCAAGCGGGGCCCCGGGTTGCTTGGAGCGGCGCTCGGCCTTTGTAGTGTGACGCCTTTGTCATCGTGGCACACGTCCGAGGGACGACAGTGTGGCGCGCATCGGACATCGCCGGCATAGCGCCAGCAATGTCTGACACCTCGCGCGTTTGCCAATGGCGGCCCCCGAAAAGCGATGGGACGGATGCCTCTAGCGGTATCCGCTGCCCGTCGGCAACGTATTGGAATTGCTTGGAGGGCCCCGCTCGGCGGGGCCAACCGAAAGTTCGGCATAGTTATCGCATTTCGTTTATTCGCTCTTCATGGCCATGGCGACGCGCACACCTACCACTTCTCGAACGTCCAGGTCGGCGGCTGCCGGCTCTTGGATGGCCCTGCTCGCGGCGACCACGCTCGGCGACGCGGCCGACACGCTCCACGCCGAGGTTCGCGCTGTCGGACTCGCGGAAGACGCCGCGTATCGGCTTGTCGTACAATCGTACGATGCCACCGACGGGCGGGTTCCCGGTCGCTACTCGCGTCCCGTAGGAAGCCTGCAGCGCGCAGTCACCGCGGCCGAGCTTCGGCAAGGCGTTCACGTGGATCTGCTGGAGTTGAGGGACGCAGCGCCGGCTTTGTCTGCGGATGCGCCCCTCGTCGTCGCGTGGATCGAGGCCGGCGAGCCCGACCTCGAGTTCGACGGTCGGGCGGCGCGTCCCCAGCCGGGCAGCGTCTATGGGGTGGGCAGGCGTACAGCCAGGCATGACACCGTCCAGATCAGTCTCAATCGTAAAGTCTCGGTCTAAGACGACCCGGGCCGACCCTCTGCGGGGGTAATCTCTATCGCTCCGGACTGTCGTCGCGTGTGCGGGTCCCGTGCTTTGCGCTCTTCGATGTGCGGTCGTCACGCTTGGCGACCGTCGCTTCGAGCGGGCCCATTGGCGCCAGCGCGATGACGAGCGTGTCTCCTTTGGCGCTGACTTGGTAGTTCGGCACGCCATCCTTGAAGGCGACCGTCAGCATTGCCCCAGTCGACTCGTTGTTCACCTTGATGCTGGCGATACGTGAATCGCGCGCCGCAAGGGGCGAGGCGGCCTCGAGCGATCTCCGCCCCGGGACCTTCACCTCGAAGCCGGTCGGCTGCTGCGCGCCCTCGATCGACTCGACGGGGCCGTCCATCTTGAGCCGCAGCACGTTTCCGTGGTGGACCGAAGCGTTGCCAAAGGGCGTGACCCTCGCGTGCTTCTTGTGTGCCGTTTGGTGAGACCCGTCGGTGCCGTCGTCGATTGCGCTGGTCGAGGGCGCCGCGGCGGTGGCCTCGCTTCCTGTCCCGGCCGCAAGAGGGGCCGCCGGGGTCGGTTCCGCGGCCGCTTGGGGGTTGGCCGCCGGAGGCGTCATCGGAGGAGCGGCGGGCGTCGCGCTCGTCGCCGCCGGGGTCTCGCTCGCGGGAGGTGCTGCGGCCGAGCCAACGATCGCTGGTTCGTGGTGCCACTTCTTCATCGCCATGGCCCCGGCGAGCGCCACGAGCAAGACCACGCCAGCTGCCGCCGCCTTGCGCTGGACAGCTCGGGGAAGCGGGCGAGTCCTTTCGCCCTCGCTTGGGGCTTGGCTCCGCCTTCCGGTGGAGGACTTTCCCTCGTCGCCCCGCACCACCCGCCGTCCGCTCGAGTGGAGTCCGCCGCTCGGAGCTGGGGCGGTCGTTCTCCGTGGGTAAGACTCGTCTTCGATTCGCCCTCGCTTCGCCAGGAGAGCGATCGTCATTTTGGCGCGCCTGGCCCAGCGCTGCAGGGCGGGACCGAGGCGTCCCGCCTGCGTGGCAAAGGCTCCTCGCATGCGGCTCGACGCGTCGCCCAACCCGGCGAGACCGTCGGACCCCGTCGCAGGATCGCTCGCAGCGCTCGCCGCTACCTCGTCGACCGGCCCGTCCGGGGGCAAGTCCGAGTATCGCAAAGTGACGACCAGCTGCGGAACCTGCGAATTCGGGTCGACCGCTACGCCCACGTGGTCGATGCTCGCTGGGCGCTTGCTTCCGCTTCGCGCGTCCTCGAGCTCGAGGTGCTTGCCGACCTGCAAGAAGCCCAGGTCGCTCCCGACCGTAATCGCCGTCGGACGAGAGTCCCGGATCTTGGCCCGCATCGGGGAAGCGAGGCCTTCGATGTAGAGGCGCACCTTGGCCCCCGGTTGCGCTTCTCCGGCGCTCGCGCTCATTCCGCACACGTGTTTCAGTGCTTCGACGGAGTCCGCGTCGATGTCGGTGAAACGGATGCCGAACTCCCCGCCCCGTTCGGCTCCTCGGCACCACACGACTTCGCCTGACCCGATGACGCTTTGATTCGGCCCCGCTTCGAAGCGGCACGTGATCTTCTGGCCGAGCTCGGGCAAGTACGCCGTGCGGAGCTGCATCCCCTCTTCCGACACATTCACGGCCTGCGCTTCGAAGGAGGGCCCCAGAGTGCCGCCCACCTCCACCAAGCCGTCGAACGAAACCCGCGCGGCGCCCGGCGCCCGGCGATCTTCGGTGCTCATCTCTTCTTCCTCCGTCGTCCCATCGCGATAGAGAATAGGACCCGGGAGGGCCAACTTTTGAACACGCCCATCGCCACGCATCTGGTGCTCGACATCGAGACGATTCCCGACCCGGAGCTGCCCCGTCAGGACGACAGCGACCGCGTCCCTCCCCCGCCCTACAACCAAATCGTAACGCTCGGGTGCATGCTCCTGGAGGATCACGTTCCGAGGCGGCTGGGCGTCGTGGGGGAAGGCAAGAGCGAAGGACAAATCCTCACGGAC
>JBAULD010000689.1:0-3168 GCA_049578005.1 Polyangiaceae bacterium | reverse complement strand
GCTCCGGAGCCGGCGGGCAGCGCGCGGATCGCCGCGGAGCCTGCGCAAAGGCCAGAGTCATTCGCGGCCGCAGCGGCGATCCCTCCACGGTCCGGATCCGACACCACGGGAACACTCCCGATCGCGGCCGGCCCGGCTCTGGCGGGGATCGCGCCTCCGCAGCGCCAGGTTCGGGAAACGGCACTCGACACGAAACTAGCAGGCACCGGCCAGATGCCGCTGGTCGGCGACGCCGAGCGGGCGCTGCTGAAAGGCCAAACCGAGCGAGCGCTGACCCTCGCGCATCAGGCGGTCGCGGAAAACGCCGCGGATGCCGATGCCTGGCTCACGCTGGCGGCCGCCCAGAAAGCGTCCGGTGACTTCGCCGGGGCGCGCGAATCGTATCGGAGCTGCGTTGGGCACGCGCTGACGGTCGGGGTCGATCACTGCCGCGTTCTCGCCCGATCCGAGCAATAGAGCAGTCGCTCAGGCGGAAAGCTTCGGAGGGTCGGCCGGCATCTCGGCCGGCATTTGGATGCGAGGATCGCCGGTTCCGTCGAGGAGAACGAGGACGTACTTCAGAAGCTTCTCGCGAGAGAACGGCTTCCTCAGGAGCGCGTTCGCCCCTGCCTCTTCGGCGTTCGCCATATCCTCGGGTGCGCCGCGATCACAAAACAGCAGGATGGGCACGGACCCAAACCTGGGATTTTTGCGAATGTGTTCGCAAAACTCGAGTCCGGATTCGCGCGGCAGCGTGGTGTCCACGCAGAAAAGGATCGGAACTTCGTGCTCCAGCACTTTGCTGGCTCGGTGAAAGTCGCTTGCGATCTCGACTCGGAAGTTCTCCTCGATGAGCCATCGGCGAATCACTTCCCGCTGTGCTGGATGATCCTCTACGAGGAGAATCGTACGTTCTGACGGTTGTGAAAACGGAGACGGCGGCGGCGCTGAGGGGGACATGGATTTCTCCGACTCGTGCGAGAACCGGACTGGCTGGATCAAGGAGGCCCGCAGATTTCCCTTTTTGCGGAGAGGCACACCTTCGCCCACGCCAGAGCAGAACGAGGCGCACGTTTGCGTGGAAGGCGCGCGGCGTCAATTTCAGCGGCTTTCATGGCGCTGATCCTACGACCAGCGTTTCCTGTGCAATCGCTCGAACCGAAGTACGCTCGCTTCGCGATGGCGCGCGTCGACAGCCTTCTATCGATCCTCCAGCAGCAGAACGGTAACGAGCTCCAGCTCGGGACGGACCGCGAACCGAAGATGCTCGGGCAAGGATCTCCGAAGCGCGTCTCGCTGCCCGCAACGTCCGAGCAAACACTTCGCGATCTTCTCGGCGAGATATTGACCCCCGCGACCGAGCAGCTCCTCCGGGCAAAAGGCCAGGTGCAGGCGCGATATGTCTCTGGGTCGCAGATCGCTTTCGACGTGAAGATCGCCGCCCGATCGAATGACGGGTTCGACGTGACCTTCGTTCGAGAAGCCGTCGCCATTTCGCGCGGAGTCGAGCCCGCCGTACCGTCCGGCCCTACATCGCCGGCTCCGGCCGCCTCGCGATCGAACACCGAAGGTTCGCCAGCCTTGACGAGCCTCATCGCGAGAGCCGCGGCCCTGCGCGCCAGTGACGTCCACCTGGTCGACGGCGGCTGTCCGGTGGCCCGAGTCGACGGCAAGTTGCGCCGGCTCTCCGATGAGGCCGTCGATCTCGCGTCCGTTCTCGCTCTCGAAAGGTCGCGTCTGAACGATGTACTTTCCGGCCATTCCAGTGAACTGGCCTTCGACATTGCCGGCGTGGGACGGGTCCGTTTGCACGCTTTCCGGGTCGCCGACGGCCTTGCCGCCGCTGTCCGACTGCTGCCGGGCAAGGCCCCGTCGCTCGCGTCGTTGCACATCCCCGTGCCGCTCGAAGACCTCGTCGATCTTCCCCACGGACTGGTCATCGTGTGCGGCGCAGCAGGCGCTGGGAAGTCGACCACGCTGGCGGCTCTCGCGCAGGAGGCCCTGCAGCGCAGATCGATTGTCCTCGCGACGCTCGAGGACCCCATCGAGTATGCACTCCAGGCGAGCGACTCGTCTGTCGTCCGCCGCCGACAGGTCGGGCGCGACGTGCCCGATTTCGCAACAGGGTTACGCGACGCGCTCCGCGAAGATCCGGATGTGCTGCTCCTCGGAGAGATGCGCGACCCCGAGACCATCACCCTCGCGCTCACTGCCGCGGAGACCGGACATCTGGTGCTTTCCTCCCTTCATTCCGGGTCGACGGCTTCTGCCATCGAACGAATCGTCGATGCCTATCCGCCGGAGCGCGCAGTGCAGATCCGCGTTCAGCTCGCGGACGCGCTCAAGGCGGTCATCGTGCAGCGGCTCGTCCCGCGCGCCCAGCGGAACGGACGGGTGCCCGCGGTCGAAGTGCTCCGTGTCAACCACGCCATCGCGTCGATGATCCGCGACGGAAAGACGGCGCAGCTCGCGACGGCGATGCAATCGGGGAAGCGCGAAGGCATGATTCCGCTCGAACGGTCTCTCGCCGATCGCGTGAACGCCGGCGACGTCGAGCTCGAGGACGCACGGGTTGCCGCGAACGACCCGGCGTCGCTGGCCATGTATTTGAGCAAATGACCGCTGCGACCGAGAAGGCGTTCTCCTCCGCGACGCAGACAGCTCGTTGTCGTCACGCAGTAAAAGTTCATCAAAGCTGGACCCGCGCTACCATCTGAGCCGAAAACCCGCGCAACGGTCACTCCACAGGGTGTTAATCCCGACGCTGTGGGAGATTTCGACATGGGTATGAGTTCGAACCGCGTCTTTTCCCGCCTCCGCTTCCATCTGCTCACGGCCCGACTGGTTTCGCCGGCCTTGGTCGGATTGGGGCTGCTCGCGGGGAACGCCGGGTGTTCTTCCAACAGTCCGACGACGACGCCGAGCGGGGCGTCCACACCCCAAAGCGGGTCATCGAGCGGAGCCATGACGGAGGGCTCTGGTTCGCCGTCGCCGGGGAACACCGGTTCGACGGGGTCGAGCTCCGGGTCGACGACAGCGAGCGGCGGCGCGCCCTCGAGCGGCGGCTCTCCGAGTCCCTCGTCGTCAGGCGGCGGCGCCGGCTCGGGCGGCGGAAACGCAGGCGGCGGAAACGCAGGCGGCGGAAACGCAGGCGGCGGAAACGCAGGCGGCGGAAATGCAGGCGGCGGA
>JBAULD010000688.1:0-1506 GCA_049578005.1 Polyangiaceae bacterium | reverse complement strand
CTTCCAATGAGAAATGACGCTCTGCCAACTGAAAACGACGCTCTGCCAACTGAAAACGACGCTCTGCCAACCAGAAACGACGCCCTTCCAATGAGAAATGACGCTCTGCCGATTGAACACGCCGCTGTCCCAACAAGAAGAGACGCCCCGCGTCGCGGACTCCCACCCCGATCCCATCGGCGAGCACATCGACTCAGGTGGTGTCCGACCCGACCGCCTTTGCGGCGACGAACTCCAACCGGTTTCCCCACGGGTCATCGGCGAAGAACCGCGCCGTATCGGCCAGCTCTTCGCCGTCGCGGGTGGGGGCGCCCGCGGTCTCGAGCCGCTTCCTCAGGTCCTGGAGAGACGCCTCGTCGACCAACCGCAGCGCGGGGTGAGCCTTCTTCGCGGGGCGAAAGTCTGCCTCGGCGCCGATGTGGATCTGCTGCGCTCCACATCGAAACCAGGCGCCGCCGCGTACGGCCAGCGCCGCCGGCTTCGGGAGTTCGGTCAGGCCGAGCAGCTCACCGAAGAAGCGGCGCGCTTCGGTCTCGCAACCGGGCGGAGCCGCGATCTGCACGTGGTCGATGCCCTGGAATCCGACGCGGTTCGTAAAGGCCATACGAGCCCAGTGTAATCGCTCCGGAATCAGAAGCTCCCGACCAGACCGAATGTGGCGCCGCCCTGAAGGGGCGCGACCGTGGGCTGGATGTGGATCAAGCTCGGATCTCTCCGCCACACGGTCGTCAGCCGCGCGATCGGCGATTCGATGAGGAACGCCGAGGCGAGGCCCACGACGCCGATGACGCCCAGAGCCCCGCCGAATGCGCGGACATTGAGGCGGGTCGCGTCGCTCTCGCTCGAGAGCTCGGTGCCCACGATCGCGGCGGCCGAGCCGACGATGAGGACGCTGCCAGCGATGCCTCGGATCCAGCGGTTGCGCGCCTCCACCGCGGCGAGCTCGTCGAGTCGCTCGTTGGCGACCGCGAACGCGTGCGCGTAATCGCCGGCGGCGAGCGCGCCGCGGTACTCCGACGCGAGACGCTCGCCGGCCCACGGCCTCGCGAACGTATATGCGCTGTAACCGAGCGACAGTGCGCCGAGTCCCAGAAAGAGGGCGCCGGCCGCGTCGGCGCTGCTCTTCGGGGTCGCAGAATCACTGCGGTCGAAGGCGATCTGGGACACCCCGACCGCGCCGTAGACCGCCGCCAGACCGAGAAAAGCCGTGGCGCTCAGCAGCCGCTGGCCGCGCTCGGCGCCTTCGATTTGACCGAGGAGAAGATCCATGCGGTCCGCGTCTTCTCGCGAAACGCCGTAGACGGGTGGAGATGCCGCGCTCGCCTCCGCCACGTACGTGGCGAGGGCCCGCGGTCCGAACGGCCGGATGAAGAGCTTCTGGAAAATCTCCGCCGGGCCTCGCGAGGCGCCGCGCGGAACGATCGGCTGGAGCGACGCCAGCGTCACGTCGGCGGTCGATGGGGGCACGGCGAACGACTCCGGCGCAGCCCCCGACCTGGTCGACGT
>JBAULD010000687.1:0-2323 GCA_049578005.1 Polyangiaceae bacterium | reverse complement strand
GCGCTGACCATTCATCTTCAAAGGCGCGGGCGGACTCAGAGACAGCCCCTAACCGGACTGTTTCTTGGCTGCGGATCCCACGTGCCGGACGGTAAGGACAGGCACCGGGGACAGCCTCACGATTTTTTCCGCCACGCTCCCGAGCAGCGCCCTACCGATGCCGCGGCGACCGTGAGTTCCCACGACTACCAGGTCGGGATGCACTTCGTCGATCACCGAGAGAATCTCGGTCGACGGCACACCCCTTCGCAGCACCGATTTCGCACTCGGAAGTCGCGCGCGAACGCTCTCGAGCGCCTTGTCCAACTGCTGGCGAGCGGCGTCTTCGATCGGAGCGAGAAGGTCGACGACCAAGAAGGAGGCATTCGGATATGCGTACGAAGGAATCTCGTATGTGTGCACCAGAGTCAACGCCGCGCCGAACTTGGTCGCGAGGTCAATCGCGAGATCGGTCGCCTCGTCGGAAGATTCGCCAAAATCGACGGCTATCAGGATATGCTTGAAGTCGGCCATTGTCGGAAACGAAGCACGTGACATGCCACGCGGCGAGCCTCTCCGCAGGGCGCTGCACGCGCGCAGGAGGAACGCACGTCGCTACTTGCGATGGAAACCGCCGCGATAGCCGCTCAGCGTCTCGTCTTCGCGGGGCGATCTCGGGGAATGGGCGGTCTCGACCATATCGTCCGCATACGGCGCCTCCTTCCTCGCGACAGATCCTTCGTGGGCCAGCGGGCCATGCGCTTCGGATATCGGCTCCGACGTCCCCGGCTTCGACCGAGCGAGAGTGTGAACAGGGACCGGCTCGTGGAGGGGGTGCACATGGACGTGAGGCGGCGCTTCGCCGTCTACGGGCTTGGCCGTGAAAAGGTCGGCGATCTCCCGCGGGATGCGCTTTGCCAGCCGCACGAGAGTCTCACCGTCGAGTTGCTCAGCGAGGAGCTGCATCACGACTTGCGCATGTTCCCTCGCAAAGCCGAGTCCGACTCGCTCGCGCCGCTCGGCTTCCGCGTAAAACGCGTCCAGGCTATCTACCTTCGCGGCCGGAGCCCGCGAGAGGATCTCAGCCATCGTCGGATGCAACGCCGCGGCCAGCGACCGCGCGTCTTCCTCTTCTAGGGCACAGCGAAGAGCTCCTACGGCGGCTTGAATCGCCCGCTTGGCTTCGCGTTCCGTCTGCAGCCCCGCGCGTGCCTTCACCTGTGCCGTCAGCGTCTCCATGGTCTTGGTGCAGCACGATTCGTACCGACCCTTTCGGAAACCGGTCTATCGACGGGGCGTCGGAACGGCGGGAATGCGAAAAAGCTGCGCGGCTTCCTGTGGACAAGCCCGGGACAATCCGCCGAGTCGTGACCCAAGGTAGCCTCGAACAAGGTCCGACCCCTGGGGACAAGTTCAATTCGCAAGAGCGCACGAATTGCGGTCGAGACCCGAAGGTCGCAGCGACTCGCAGCAAGGCTCAAAAGTTCCCGGTCGCCACCACGCCCAAACGGCCACCAGCCATCGGCTCGATCGCGAAGCCCGCCGTCGAAGCTCGGCCGCCGCTCGCGTAGTGAAGGACGACCGGCAATCCGTAGCCGAACGCGAATCCAATGCCGCCGCCCGCGAGCACGTCGGTCAAATAGTGCCGATCGCCCATGATGCGGAGAACCGCGTCGGTGGTAGCGAGGGTCAGGTCACGCGCGCACGCGAGTGCGTCCGCGAGCCGTGTCCCGTAGATGGGAAGGTGAGTGTGATGCGCGCAAGACAATCCTGCGGCGGTGAAAGCTTCGTTGACGTGCCCGCTCGGAAACGACGCAGTCGGGCTCGTTCGGCACTGGACGTCCGAGGATCCGCCCTGACAATCCACGTAAGACGGGCGGGCCCGACCTACCGAGTCGTAGAGACCGATGGTCAGGATCGAGCTCAGGGCGAACGACTCGGCGTCCATCAGCGACAGTTGCATGGCGAGGTCCAGGTTGCCGCGAATCAGGGGTACCGCGATGGAGTCGACGCCGACGGCAAGAGCGACCAAGGTGACGTCGACGGCGTCCGCGAGAAACCGTACGGTCTTCAACCCCTCCGGACTGCGGAGGCGTAGCGCGTCGCGCACATCGTCATCGAACAGGACGCCGCCGATCCAGTTAGGGTTTTGCTGCGGCTTGACGAGGTAGTACATGGCGATTGCGGTCGGCCCCGCGATTCCGGTGACCATGAACTCGATGGGTCGAAACTGCGGCCATTCCACGTTCCACGCGAGAGAAGAGTCGTCCGAGGCTTGGGCGGCACGCGCGCCACCGGCGACTGCGGCCAAGACGACGAGCAGACGAAGAGCAAGGAGTGGAAT
>JBAULD010000686.1:0-9621 GCA_049578005.1 Polyangiaceae bacterium | reverse complement strand
GACCCAGAGGCCGACCACGAGACTCGCGCGCTCCGAGGCTGCATTGTAAGCGTCCAAGTTGAAGTCCTCCGCGATCGTGGATCGCAAGAGAACAGGAAATAGGGCAACCGCGGTCGCCGAGAGCATCGCCCCGAGGAAGGCGCACGACGCGAGGAAGGCGCGGAGGGTCCGAGCAGTGGACACGCTCGCGCGCGCGACGAACGCAGCCGCGACGGCGCCGATGGGCAGGGGCCAGAGCCAGGGGCGGTTCAGCACGCATCCGCGAAAGACCGGTACGTGGATCGCGGTGAGCACCGTTGCCAGCGCGAGCAGAACGAGCGCCGCAACCCAAAGCCTCCTAGCTGCAGCGGCGCTTCGCGTACTCAGCTCCCCTGAGGTCTTCCACGCGAGGAACGTTGCCCCGTGAGCGCCGAAAGACGCAAGGCCGACGAGTCCGAATACCGAGGTGTACAAATCGATGGCGCCGGGATGCCGCAATCGCGTCCCACCGAAGAGATCCTCGTGAAACGAGCCGGTGGCGTCGATCGGCACGCCCCGGACCACGTTGCCGATGGCTACACCGAGAACGACGGCCATGGCGGCCGAGGATGCGGCAAACACCGTGTCCCACGCTTCGCGCCACAGCGGTTGGTTCACCTTGGATCGGAACTCGATGGAGATACCTCGTAAAATGAGGAGCCAAAGCACTATCATCAGCGGCAGATAGAGACCGCTGAACGCCGCGGCGTACACGCGCGGGAAGGCGAAGACGAGAACTCCTCCGGACGCCAGCAGCCAGACTTCGTTCCCATCCCACAGGGGACCGATCGCTGCGAGAACGGTGCGCCGCTCTGCGTCCGTACGGGCGACAAACCGGTGAACGATACCCGCGCCGAAGTCGAAGCCGTCGAGGACCGTGTATGCGGTGAGCATCAGGGCGATGATTGCAAACCAGGAGGCGTTCACGAATCACCTAATTTCGGCGCCGTTACGCTGTCGGCTGCCGGACCAAGGGCCACCTGTTGAACGACGAGCCACAAGAACAAGACCCCCAAGAGGAGGTAAAGGCCCATGTACCCGAGCAGCGAGAACACCACGTCACCCGCGCCCACGCTCGGCGACGAGGCATGGGCGGTCCTGAGAATCCCGTAAACGACCCACGGCTGCCGCCCGAGTTCGGCGGTCGTCCAGCCGGCCGTCGTCGCGATGTAGGGGAAGGGAAACGCGAGCATCAGCATCCAGAGGACAGCGCGAAAATGCGAAAGCGTGCCTCTCCAGAGGAGGAAAGCCGAGACGCCCATCAAGGCGAGCTGCAGGGTCCCCAGGCCCACCATCACGTGGTATGCGAAGTAAAGAAGTTCAATGTTGTCGGGCCACCGATCGCGCGGCACGTCGTTCAGACCCTCGACGCTCGCGCCGAACGAGCCGTAGGCGAGAAAGCTGAGAGCCTCCGGAACGACGATCGGATTTTCAAGACGGCGTTCCTCGACGTTGGGTTGGCCGATGATCGCGAGGTCTGCGCGCCTCCCGCTCTCGAACTTGCCCTCCATTGCCGCGAGCGCCGCGGGTTGGTACCGCGCGAGAAGCTTCCCGTGACGATCGCCCGTTGGAAAGATCTGCAAGGCGCACGCAATTAGCCCCACGACGACACCGAGTCGCATGGCCGCATGCGCGTGCACCTCGAACTGCCCCATTAGACTCCAATACGCGGCCACGGACGTTACGACGAATGCGCCCGTAATTACCGCCGCAGTCATCGTGTGGGCGTACTCCCAAAGCGCCCAAGAATTGAAGAGGTACGCCCCGAAATCCGCAAGGGAAAGGTGCCCGTCGGGCTGCTGGGCGTAGCCGACCGGGTGCTGCATGAAAGCGTTCGTGACGACGATGAAGTAGCCGGAGAGCCACGCACCGACGAACACCATGAACGCCACGAAGAAATGGCCGCGGGGCCCGAGTTTCTTTTCGCCAAACAGAAAGAGACCCAAGAACGCGGACTCCGCAAAGAAAGCGAACAGTCCCTCCATGGCCAACGTCAGGCCGATTACCCCTCCCGCGGCAATCGAAAAGCGAGCCCAGTTCGTACCGAACTGAAACTCCATCGGGATGCCGGTGACGACGCCGACCGCGAAGTTGAGCGCGAAGATTCGCCCCCAGAAGCGCGCGAGGTCGTCCCAATGCCGCCCTTTCGTCTTCAGCGCCAAGGCTTTCATCAGGACGAGCAGGAGCGCGAGCCCCATCGTCAACTGCGGGAAGAGATAATGGTAGGTGATCGTGAAGGCGAACTGCAGACGACTCCAGGTCAGGGCGTCCATTGTTTTGGGCCTCCGGAGGCATCCTAAGCGCGAACAGGACGGCGGGAAGCCTATCACCAAGCCCACGCCCGCAATTCTCTCGGCCGCTATTCTCCTTGCGCCGGCCCCTCTCTCTGGACAGGAATCAGAATGTCTCATGGCACCGACGTCACCGCTCGAGTCCTCAGGGTCGATGGCGAACATTCGACGCACCACGACGACGTGGTTGCCGCCGAAGAGCCGCTGGAGATCCGGCTAGCCTTCGGTATGAGTGGCCGCCGGTCCGAGCGGGCCCTATCGGTGACCATGCGCACCCCCGGAGCGGACCTCGAACTCACCGCGGGGTTCCTGGTCACCGAAGGACTCGTCGCCGATAGGCAAGAAATCCGCGAAATACGTCATTGCGGGCCCGCGGTCCGCCCAGACGGCACGAGCAATGTCGTGCGCGTCGAGCTCGCCGACGGGCATGCGCCCGACATGGCGCGCCTGGAGCGCCACTTCTACACGTCCTCAAGTTGCGGTGTGTGCGGCAAGACCTCGCTCGCGGCCGTGCGGAGCATGCGCAGGTTCTCCCTCCCGCAGGGCTCGCCGACGCTCACCCCGTCCATCGTGCACGGGCTGCCGGGGTCGCTTCGGCGGGCGCAGGAGGTGTTCGACCGGACGGGCGGACTGCACGCGGCCGCCCTCTTCGAGGCCTCGGGCATCGTGCTCACCGTGAGAGAGGACGTCGGCAGGCACAATGCCGTCGACAAGCTCGTCGGCTCCCAGCTCCTCGCCGGCGAGCTGCCCCGGAGCGCACACGGTATCTTCGTGAGCGGGAGAGCGAGCTTCGAGCTCGTGCAGAAGGCACTCATGGCTGGCGTCCCAATCCTCGCAGCCGTGGGCGCGCCCTCGAGCCTCGCCGTGGAGCTCGCCCGTGAGGAAGGAATGACCGTGATCGGGTTCGTGCGCGACGGTCGGTTCAACGTGTACTGCGGTGCGGAGCGCTTGCGAACCGGCGCCCGTTAGACCGCCGCGCAGATCGGTTGCTGGTCCTGGAGGTTCTGAAGATCGCGACGCTCGAGTCCTCGAAGGGACTTCGATGGGCGAGAAGGTCTGCCCGCTCGCCAACGTCCGGGAGGCCTGTCGAGACCTAGAGCCGCACTAGAGCCTGCCGAGAGCATGAGCCCCATGAGGCGGTGCGCCAATGCGATGTACGGCGCTTCGTCGGCGCTTGCGATCACGGCCGCCGTGTGTGACTTAAGCATCGTGGCAATGGCTGCGAGGAGCCCGAAGTGTGTGGTCCCGTCGAGCGCAGGAGATTGAGCTGATCACCGTCGGCGAAGCCGATTTCGAGGTCCCAGCGCGCGAGCGAGAGGGCGAGCCGCCGTGAACCAGTCGGCCGGCCGATTACTCGCGTCGGTGCTGGCTCGTGTTGCCGCCGCGCCGGAGCGATTGGCGGCGATTCTCGAGGATTCGCCCCACGCTCTCGTCGCATTCACGGCCGAGCGGACGATCCTGGCCGCCAACATCGCGGGCGAGCAGTATTTCGGCTACGAGAGGCACGAACTCGATTCGCAGCCGACGGACCAGATCGTCCCCGAGCGGTTTCGGCAACCCAACGCTCCGCCCCAGCAAGCGACCGAAGACCTGACGACCGTGGAGCTACCGGCACTCCGAAAGGACGGTGCCGAGATCCCGACGGTCTGGACCTTCGGCGTCGCGCCGGCGACGAGCGGGCCCATTTTCGTCATGATCGTTCTCGATCGTGCGCGGCTGAGGACGGAGCTCGAAGCACTGCAGCGAAGCGATGCCCGGTACAAGAGCCTGCTCCTCGCATCGGCCAGTATCGTCTGGATCTCCAATGCCGAGGGCGAATTCGTGGAACCCCAACCCGCGTGGGAAGGCTACACGGGACAAGGGTGGGAAGAGCATCGCGGCAATGGATGGGTCTCCGCGGTCCACCCCGACGATCGAGCGCGCGTCAGGGACGAATGGGTGTCAGTCGTGCACGCGGAGCGGGCGCTCTATGGAACTCATGGACGCATATGGAGCTCCCGGCACAATGCGTGGCGATCGTTTCAGACCCGAGCCGTACCCGTCCGGACGAGCGCCGGTCAGGTCATCGAGTGGATCGGCGCGCTCACCGACGTGCAAGACGCGGTAGAGGCGCAGGAGAACCTCGCGCGGCGCGAGCGCGACCTCGAGCGCCGGTTCCGGACGATTTACGAGAATGCGCTCGATGGGATCATGCTCATGGACGACGAGTTACGCATCGTCGACGTGAACCCCGCCGCCTGCCGCCTGCTCGGAAGAGGCCGGGATCAGCTGATCGGTGCTCACTCCGCTCACTTGAGCCCGCCCGCGGACCGCGCTCAGGCGCCGGCGCGGCTCGGCGAGTTTCGCAACACGGGCATGATGACAGGCGAAGGGAAGGTGCTGCTACCGGACGGCACGATACGGCGTGCAGAGTTTGGCGCCGTCGCGAACGTCTCCCCAGGGGTCCACCTGAGTGTCTTCCGCGACATCGAGGATAGAAAGCGCGCGGAGGAGGCGCGGCGATTCCTCGACGAAGCATCGCGAATACTGACAGGCTCGCTCGACTACGACGAGACGCTCGCTGCCGTCGCGCGGCTGGCCGTCCCCGAGATCGCCGATTGGGCCGGTGTCGACTTGCTCGAGGTCGACGGATCGTTCCGACGCGTCGCCATCGCGCACGTCGATCCGGCGAAGGTCGAACTCGCAAACGAGCTCCGGCGCAGGCAGCCGGCTTCGATCCACGACCCGTCCGGGGTGGGCGCCGTGGTGCGCACGGGAAAGCCCGAACTGGTCGAACTCGTGACGGATGACATGCTCGTCGCTGCCCTCGCGAAGGATCCCGATCTGTTGCCGATCGTCCGAGACCTCGGCCTCGTTTCGGGGATAACGGTTCCCCTCTTCGCCCGGGGAAGGATCATCGGCGCTCTCTCCTTCGTTTCAGCAGAATCGCGCCGAGGTTACGGAGCCGCCGACCTCGCGCTCACGCAAGAGCTTTCGCGCCGCGCCACGTACGCCTTGGAAAACGCCGCTTTCGTGCGCGATCTGCAGGTGACGAATCGCCAAAAGGATCTCTTCCTGAAGCGCGCTGAGCACCTCCAGTCCACGGCGACCGAGCTCGTGCGCGCCGAAAGCGTCGCCGATATCGTGCGCACCTTCGAGTCGATCGATCGGGCGTCGCCGCTGGAGGCCGACGGCTGCTCGCTGCTCGAGCAGACGCGCGGCGGCTTGCGCATGTTCGCTTCGACATCGGAGTTCCGAGCCACGGCCGGCGCGTGGACCCTCTCCGCATCCACTCCCATGAGCGTGGCGGTCCGAGACCGAGTTGCGGTCTGGCTCTGCGATTTCGACGAACTAAAGACGTACTTTCCGTCGTTGCTCGGCGCCGCCCGC
The DNA here is from genome assembly GCA_049578005.1 of Polyangiaceae bacterium. GTDB lineage: Bacteria > Myxococcota_A > Polyangia > Polyangiales > Polyangiaceae > Palsa-1150. The sequence goes on along the minus strand of JBAULD010000686.1, from coordinate 3,943 downwards.
GGGGATGTCACGGCGCATGCGTCTATCCCGCTGGTCGTCGGGGAAGAATGCGTGGGCGTCTTCGCCGTGACCTTCCGACATCGACGCGCCTTCGACGCCGCCGAGCGTGAGTACCTGACGGCCGTCGCCAACCTCTGGGGGCAAGCGCTCTACCGCGCGCGGCACACCGAGGGGGAACGCGAAGCGATTGTCCGCGCGCTCGAGGCGGAATCCATCGTGACCCGTAAGAAGGACGAATTCCTCGCGATGCTCGGGCACGAGCTCCGCAACCCGCTTTCGCCTATCGTGACGGCCACGTCGCTCATCCGCGAGCGTGGTCATGCGACCACGAGAGAGCTCGAGATCCTGGATCGCCAGGCGCGCCATCTCGTTCGGCTAGTAGACGATCTGCTCGATATCTCGCGGATCACTTCCGGGAAGCTGTCGCTCAACCAGAGCCGCGTAGAACTCGCCGACATCATCGCGCAGGCGACGGAGAGCACTGCGCTGGCGTTCGACGAGAAGCGACTCCGCCTTTATTCGAACGCCGGTCAGTCGTGTATCGCCGTAGATGGTGATCGTGAGCGCCTCGTGCAGGTCGTCACGAACCTCATGATGAATGCGTCGAAGTTCACTCCGGCGGGAAAATCCGTGTTCTTGACGGCGGGCTTCGAGATCAACGAAGCGGTCATCGAGGTGCGTGACGAGGGCGAGGGCATCACCCCCGAGCTTCTGCCGCACGTGTTCGACGTGTTCACGCAAGGCCAGCAGGGAAGCGATCGGCGGTCCGGCGGACTGGGTCTTGGCCTGGCCATCGCGCGGAGCATCGTCGTTGCGCACGGGGGCCGTATCGATGCCGCAAGCGCCGGCCCGGGGCAGGGCGCCTGCTTCCGCATCCATTTGCCTTTGCATGCGCCCGTTGTCGCCGCCGTGCGCCGGTCCGTGGCAGAGGACGCGGCCGGGCAGACGTATACGTCCTCCGCACGACGCGTGCTCGTCGTCGACGACAACGCGGACAGCGCCGAGTTGCTTGCGGAATACTTGACCCAGATTGGCTATGATTCCCTCGTCGCATCGAAGCCGACGCAGGCCCTCGCGAGCGTGCGTCAGGCCGTGCCGGACGCCATCATCCTCGACATTGGGCTGCCCGAGATGGACGGCTACGAGCTGGCGCGTACCATCACTCTGGAGCTTGGCCACCGCACGCCGAAGCTCATCGCACTGACGGGATATGCGCAGTCCACTGATCGCGAACGCGCCATCGAGGCGGGATTCGTCGAGCACCTTGCGAAGCCAGTGGATATGAAGAAGCTGGCGAACACGTTGCGGAAGGCCCTGTCGGCCCCTTCCGAGAGTCTTGGTCCAGCGCGCGGGGGTAACGCGGTCGAGGGCGTCGGACAAATCCCGAGCTGACTGGCGTGCAGTCGAGGAGGCGGCGTTCCGCGACGCTCGGCCGTCAACCGCGATTCGATTCAAGCACGTCGAGTCGTACTGCTGAAATCTTTTGCCGCGTAGGGATCCTCCCTAGCCATTCCGCGCTGGAAGGCGCCGCTTGCCCGGGCCAGGCGGTGCGGCGCCCGTCCCCCGAGGCCGCACACCAGGCGCCGTCCGCGTCGTGGCCCAGACGAGAAGGGAGGTGCCGAGCAACGGGGCCGTTGCGGCCACCCCGCGGAGCGCGCCTTGCACCGCCGTCGACCCTCCGCCGACCCAGGCGAGATGCCCAAGCGAGAACGCCGAGTCGCAGAGGGCCATAGACGTGGCCACAAGAAGCCGGAGGCGTGAGGGCCGCATCGCGGCACGGGCGAGCGCGAGCAGCAGTAGCGCGTCGAACGCGACCCACAGCGCGAGCTCGAACGAAGGGAACCCCAGGAGCGAGGACCGGTGGGTTGCCCCCAACCACGCCAGGCCGACTATCCAGAAGGGTAAGGGCAGCGCCAGGGCCCAGGGGATCCCGCTCGGGTGCCGCGCGAAGGAGCGGCACGCGAAGCTCACCAGTGAGCCTCGCGCGAACGCGCGCAGCGAGGCGAGGACCGACCGCAAGGGCGGCTCGTCGCCCTCCGACACCAGCCAGACGGGCCGCCATTCGTTGGGATGGAGGCGCTCGCGAAAGGCGCGCAGGCCTTCGAAGTCGAAGAGCGGGCGCGCGATCCATCGGACGGCGCGCAGCGGCCGCGCCACCGGGCCCGCCAGCGGCGTAAGCCCCAGCGTGATGTAGTCGCTCTCCTGCTCTACGCGCATCAGCGCCACGAGAAGCGACTCCGTCGTTCCGTTGGGAGCGCGCGCGCTGCGAACGATGTCCTCAACGAGCCATGCGCGCCGCATTCCGATCGGGACGGCCGACAGGAAGGCCACGGCCCGACCGTCCAGCTCGGCCACAAAGTACCGATGCAATGCCGGGCAATGGAACGGCTCGAGGGCCCCCAGAAACCCCATCGGCTCGATGCGCTTGGAGCCAAGCCAATCCTTTGCGAGCCGATCCACTTCGACCCGTAAGGGCGCACCATCCACGAGCTCGGCGGGTTCCACGCTGCGCACCGTCAGTCCCTTGGCCCCCGCTCGCCGGAGCTGCTCACGCAGGCGGCGGCGCTTGGAGAGGTCATGAAGCCATTGGCGTGGGTAAAAGATGGGCTGCTCGCCGATGAGCAGACGAGAAAGGTCGCCATGGGCGAGCGCCTCGCACGCGAAGAAGTAAGCGCGCCGGCCCCGAGCCCGCGCCGCGGCCAGGAAGCGGCTGGCCACCTGTTCGATCGCGCTTGGGTCGGCGTCGGCGGCCAGAGGGCTGCACGCAGCGACCCACGCATCCGGTGTCTCGACATAGGCGACGCAGGCCTCTGCCCCGTCCGGCGCAGGACGGAAGAACCAATACTGCATGCCCGACTCCACCGCGAGAAACGATAGCGCGTCGCGCCCGTGCGCCAGGGCTAGACCGACGACGCGCTCGGGCGGCTCACGTAGGGTCGTGCTCGAGCCATCGGGGTTCACGGGGTTCGGCGGCCGCCGCCGATGGCGATAGCAGGAATTTGGCAGGCTGCTGCTCGTTTCTCCGAGACACGACGCGATGCGCATCACAAAAGGAGGTGAGCCGTGCTCGAACATTTGACCGGCATTCCGGATGGCATCGTTGGCGTGAAGGCAATCGGAACGCTCACCCGCGAGGACTACACCAGCGTGCTCGACCCGCTGTTTCACAAGGCATAGCTCGCGTGGCTTCGGCAACGCGATGCAGCCCCATGCGTCCAGCCTAGGCCGCCTTCGGGGCGCCCGGTTGTCGGCCCGCCGGTGGCCCAGCATCTCCCCGGGAATGAACGGAGGGCTCGCACCGTTCGATGGCCCGGGCTGTGTCGCAACGTACCCTCAGCGCTCCCTTCCAGAGTCGTTCTCTTACCGCACGATTGCCGTGGACAGTGTTTGCCGTGGTGTCCGCTGGCCTTGCTCTGCCTCTACACGCGCGCCCGGCATCGGCCCGACCGCTCGTCGTCACGCGCGTGCGCACGAACGTGCGTGACGTATTGCATGGGCCCGCTCTCGTGTCCGTGCGCTCGACGGACCCGGCCAGCGAAAGTGCCCCGAATGCAGTCGACGGACGCCACGAAACCGCGTGGGCGGCACGGGCTGGCCAGGACCGGTGGGAGCTGACATTCGTGTTCGCGCGGCCCACGCACCTCGGGCTCCTCCGCGCGCATTGGGGGCAGTCGCCTACGAGCGGGGTTCCCACCGACTTTTGGTGGGACACGCGCCTTCCGGCTGGCGGCGGAACGACATGCGATGCCTCCAACGTGAACGACGAGAAATCGTGGACTCTCATCGAAAGCACGCGGCAGTCTGCTTCGCCTTGGAGCGACCTGCCCGCGCAGCCCACACACCGCTCTTGGTTCGTCAACGCGACCACCTGCGGGCTACGCCTCGTCGTCGAAAGGACAAACGCCGCGCCCCCTGTCGTACGAGAGGTGGAGGCCATCGAGAG
>JBAULD010000685.1:0-5947 GCA_049578005.1 Polyangiaceae bacterium | reverse complement strand
GCGGCGAGATCGGCTCGTCGTCGGTGTGAACGCCTTCGAACAAGAAGAGCCGTCGCCCGCAGACGGGGCCGGCCCGAGGGCCATGCGCGTCGATCCGCGCGGCGAAGCGGAGCAAGTCGAAACGCTGCGGGCCATGCGCGCGAGGCGGGACCGCTCCACCCACGCAGCCGCGCTCGATCGCCTGGATCAGGCCGCGCGCGGGACCGAGAACCTCGTGCCGCGCGTGCTCGACGCGGTGAAGGCGTACGCGACGGTCGGCGAGATCTCGGACGTGCTCCGCCGGATCTGGGGAGAGCACGTCGAGACGCTCTTCGTGTGAGCGCGCGTTACTTCGCGGGGGAGCGTTCCCGCCTCGCCAGGATCGTGAACCCAAGCATCTCCGTGGGATCCGGGAGCACGCGGTCCAAGACCCGCGCCCAAAACGCCAGCGCCATCATCGTGGGGGCTACGACCGGGAGCGTCCACAGACGGCTGCCGTCGCTCTCCGGCTGCTCGTGGGACAGCTTCCCCATGGTTTGCGCCAACCCGCCGATTTTCGCGACGCGGAGACCCAAGTAGCTGTTCAGCTTGTGGCCGAGGACGCTCCAGAGGCTTCCGCGCGGCGCGATCTCCTCGACCGCGAGCCCGGCGCTCCGGCAGAGCTCGCGCATGACGTGCGGCGTGAACCGAAAATAGTCGTGAGGCTCTTCGTGCAACCGAAACGAAAACGGAACGGTGGCGATGAGCAGCCCGTCGTCGGAGAGGACGCGCGCCATCTCGGAGAGAAGGTCGCCGGGCCGCGGCGTGTGCTCGAGCACTTGGAGAGAAAGGACCGTATCGAAGGAGCGATCGTCGAATGGCAGCCGCTTTCCGTCGTACAGAACGTCGGCCTTCTTGGCGTGCGAGGAGGCGTTGGTCTGGGTGTACGTGGCCTCGTGTTCGACGCCCAGGTACGAATCGACGAACGGGCGAAAGATGTCTTCGTAGACTTTGGAGCCACAGCCGACGTCGAGCAACCGTCCGCTGGCCCTCGGGGCGACCCGCCGGAGAGACTCCACGAGCGACGAACCCTCGATGTCCGTCCAGTCGGCCGCGAGGCGACCGAAGCGACTGACCCTACGGTCGGCCAAGACCTCTGCGAGGAGGCTCACGACCGTGCGTCCGCACGACGGGCGGCGTGCACCACTTGAAAGGCGAGGAGCTCGGGCCAAACCGCGCAGACTCGCGATTCGAGGGGCTCGACGACCGAACGGTAGAGCTGGTACGCGCGGGAATCTGCGAGAGCGAGATGGTCGCCCCGTTGTACGTCGCGCTCGAAGATCTTGCGTAGGACGGGAGCGCCCGATTGCACGAGCGAAGGCGTGCACCCCTCGTCGACGATCGCGAGACCGCAGTATTCGAGGAGCTCGCGCACCGTGCTCCGCGTGTAGAAGCGTAGATGCGTCCGATCCCAGAGGCCGGACCATGCGTAGTGCTGCATGCCGAGGAGGGTGCCGATCCGGTTGTACCAGACCGCATAGTTCGGGACCGAGACGATCCAGAGCGCCTCCTTCAACGACGGGAGCTCGACGATGCTGCGAACGAACGGAATCGGGTCGGCGACGTGTTCGAGCACGTCCGACAGCACGAGGGCGTCGAAGTGTGCGTCGCTTCGCGCGCTGGCGGCCCATTGCTCGAATGTTCCGTGAAACACCTCGTCGCACGCCTGGCCCGCGAGCTCTACCGCCCGCTCGCTCGGTTCGACGCCGACCACCCGCGCTCCCGGACTCCGATCCTTGATCGCGCGAGCATTGGCGCCGCAGCCGCAGCCGATGTCGAGAATGCGCGCATCGGCGCGCGCCGACAGAACGCGCTTGGCGATGAGGGACTGGATGGCTGGGTTGGACCGCTCGACGTACGAATACGCAGTACTCGCGAGGTCGAGGGGGTAGGCCTTCGTGCTCATCGCTTACTAAGCCTGCGCCCCAAAGACTTCGCGAGCCACTTCGGCCACGGCCAGACGCACGGCATCGTCCGAGGAATAGCGCACTCGGAAGCCGAGCGCCGCCAGCTTGTCGGGCTTCAGGAGAGACCGTGGCACGTCTCCCGGCCAACCTTGGGCGGCGGTCCCGTACTCGATTCGGGCGGCAGGGTTCGGGGACGCCGCTACGCACAGATCTGCGATGCGTCGCACGCTCGTCGCATCGGCCGGAGCAAGGTTGTAGACCGCGGGCTTCTCGCCCCTGGCATGGTCGAGAACGAAGAGGATACCCGCGACGCAGTCGGTGACATGCAGATACGGCTTGGCCTGGCGTCCGTCGCCGAGCACGTCGAGGTACTCCGGGTGGGTGCGAAGCTTCTTGCAAAAATCGAGTATGGCCCCGTGCGTGCCGCGCGGCCCGACGACGTTGCCGAAGCGGCAGATGAACCCATCGAGGCCGAAGCACTCGGCGAAGGCAGAGACCATCGCCTCGCCGGCGAACTTGCTGGCCCCGTAGAGCGAGATGGGCAGGTGCCCGAGGTCCTCCTCGCCGCACGGCTGCGCCACGTTGCCGTAGACGGTCCCGCTCGAGGCCAAGACGAACTTCGTGACGCCGTTCAATCGAGCTGCTTCGAGCGCGTTGTACGTCGCGATTGTGCCTTGCTCGAGGTCGAGTCGCGTGCGCTCGAGTCCCCAGCGCGCCTCGGGGTTTGCGGCCAGGTGGAACACGACCTCGTGCTCGCGCATGGCATGGGTGAGCGCGTCCAGATCACGGGCATCGCCCTTCACGAGCTTCGCCCCCCCGCTCGCGAGCGGGCGCTCGATGAACTCCGGCTTGCCGACGCTCAGGTCGTCGAACACGGTGACCGGCCCGCGCGCGACCAGGAGCTCGACGAGATGGCTCCCGATGAACCCCGCTCCACCGACGACCATCGCGCGCATGAATTTACCTTTTCCGCCAGACGACGACGGACGTCGAGTGCAGAAGAAGCGTGAACGTGAACGTCATGAAGCCCGCGATCATCAGCAGCAATCCGGTGACTCCGAGGTAGTTCTCCGTCCCCTCGGGAGAGAGGAGAAACTGATGGCGGACGTAGTAGAGGAGGAGCCAGCCCGTGAGAAGGAATCCGAAGACGAACAGCCCCGCCGCGATGAGGACCGTGCGCGTATACGCGAATCGCGCGAACCACTGCTTCGTGGTCTCGCCGGTGTAGTCGAAAAATACCTGCGTGAGAATGCCGAGATAGATGCACTGCAAGCCGAGCGTCGCCAACGTGAGGCCCAGCAGCATCCAGTGCAGCGAAAACAAGACCGACCCGATGCGCAGCGGACCGAACGAAAGAGGAAGCGTCAGGGCGACGCCGATCGCGGTGAGGACGAAACCGGGACGGTAGAGGAAGAAGGCCGCGCCGTAGATGAACATCGCGCGCAGATTGATCCAGGCCGCCGCCCACGGCGAAAACCACCCGGAGCGCTTGTGGTGGCTGAGGCGGCCCTCTTTGTCCTTGAGAAACCGAATCGGAACTTCGTCCGTCTTCAGCTTCATGTGCACGGACTTGAGGACCATCTCGGAGGCGTATTCCCACGACTGCGAGCGCAGCCCCATCCGCTCGAGCGCCGACCGGGTGATGCCTCGCATCCCGCAGTGAATGTCCGAGAAGTGGCTCGAGAAAAGGACGTTGAGGATCCACGTGGTCACCGGCGTCCCGAGATACCTGTGGAGCGGGGGCATCGCGCCGGGCTCGATGTAGCCGCGGAATCGCGAGCCCATGATGAACTCCGCGCCGTCGCGGAACTTCGCGACGAACGGGCCGAGCTCGCGGAAGTCGTACGTGCAGTCGCAGTCGCCCATGAGGACGTAATCACTGCGAACGAAGGGCAAGGCGTCGATATAGGCGCGACCGAGACCGCGTTTGGGCGATTTGAGCACTCGCGCGCCCCTCGAGAGGGCGATCTCGCCCGTTCGGTCCGTGGAGCTGTCGACGATGAGAATCTCGCCGGAGATCCCCGCCTTCTTCAGTCCCTCCTTGCACCAGTCGACGAACTCTCCGATGGTCAGCTGCTCGTTGAGCGCCGGGACGACGATCGAAATCTCGGGTTTCTCGACGTCGTGCTCGGGGACCGAGAGCACGAGCTCCGGATCGACGGGGGTGGACGCGCCGACGAGCGCGGAAGAAGAGGGGCTCATCGGATTCGCGGCAATTGGCCGAAATAGCGGCTCGTACATGGGCGATCGACCGGGGGGAAGGTGGCAGATCTGAAGGGCAAAGGCCATGGTAAAACGCTCCCCGCCCGATGCCGCTAGCCATCACCCATCGCGTCTCCATCCCCGACGCGAAGACGCATCTCCTGTACGTCCGGACCACCGTCTCGGCGAGCGAGGGCCTCCCCGGAGCGCTCGTGCTCTTCATGCCGGTGTGGACGCCCGGATCGTACCTCGTGCGCGAGTACGCCCGGAACGTCGAGACCCTCGCCGCAGAGCCTCCTTCCCGGGCCACGAAAGTGCGGAAAAACGCCTGGCGCGTCGAGACGAGCGGGGCCGAGCAGGCTGTCGTGCGCTACCGGGTGTACGCCAACGAGCTCACGGTGCGCACGAGCCACGTCGACGAAACCCACGCATTCCTGGTGGGCGCCGCGCTGTTCCTGTGCGTCGAGGGCGCGACCGAGCTCGGGGCACGAGTCGAGCTCGATGCGCCGCGGGAGTGGCGTGTCGCGACATCGCTACGCGCCGTGCCCGGAAGCAGCGAAGGCGAGCGGTGCTACGAAGCGTCCGATTTCGATACGCTCGTCGACTCGCCGATCGAGCTCGGAACGCACCGGGAAGCGCGATTCGACGTCCTCGGCAAGCCTCACCGCTACAGCATCTGGCCCGCGGCCGACGCAGGCGACGCCGACGTCCGGCGCCTCGTCGACGACACGCGGACCATCCTCGAGCACGAGGCCAGGCTTTTTGGGGGGTCGCTCCCCTACGACTCCTACGAGCTCTTGCTCCACCTTTCGCCTCGCGGCCGCGGTGGGCTCGAGCACCTCGCGAGCGCAGCGCTCATCGCGCCGCCCACGAGCTTCGCAACTCGCGAGGCATACCTCGACTTGCTCTCGCTCGTCGCGCACGAGTGCTTCCACGCGTGGAACGTGAAGCGTATTCGTCCGGCAGGCCTGACCCCCTATCGCTACGAACAAGAGTGCTACACGCGTCTCCTCTGGTGGTTCGAAGGCGGCACCAGCTACTACGACTGGAGAATTCTGGCTCTCACGCACCTTTGCACGATCGAAGAGTACTTGGACCACCTGGCCTCGGAGATCACGTACCTCGATCGAACCCCCGGGCGGCTTGTCCACCCGCTGGAAGATGCGAGCTTCGACGCTTGGATAAAGCTCTATCGCCCCGACGAAAACTCGCCCAACAGCACGATCAGTTACTACCGCAAGGGCGAGGTCGTGTGCGCGCTACTCGATATCGAGCTTCGCGCCAGGACCTCGGGCCGCACGACGCTCGACGACGTCCTGGCTCACCTCTGGGAAGAGCACGGCGCGCGCGATCGTCCCGTACCGGAGAACGGGATGCAGGCCATCTTCGAGCGTGTCGCGGGGGTTGCGCTCGACGACCTTTTCGACGCCTGGATTCGCTCGCCTGCGGAGATCGACTTCGGTTTGACGCTTGCGCGCGTAGGGCTCTCTCTCGACCGCTCGCTCCGAACGGACGGACCGTCGTGCTCGCTCGGCGTCCGACTCCGGAGCGAGACCGGGCGGGCAATCGTCGCGTCGGTGACGCGCGACGCGGCAGCAGGGCGTGCCGGCATCGACACCGGCGACGAGATCATCTCCGTCGGGGGTACGCGCATCGATGGGACGAACGTCGAAGCGGCGCTTCGCGGACTGGCGCCGGGCGACGTCGCCGACGTCATCGTCGCGCGCGACGGGCGGATCGGGGGGCGGCGAGTGACGCTGGACCCACCTCGGGCCGAACGCGTGAAGATCGTAGCGCGCCGCGACGCACACCCCGCGGCG
>JBAULD010000684.1:0-1558 GCA_049578005.1 Polyangiaceae bacterium | reverse complement strand
TCCTCGGTGTAGAGTTCGAGCTCGTTCATTCGTTCCAGATCCCAAACAATGCTGCCTTTGGATCCGTTGATTTCGAAGCGGTTGTAGTTCTTTCGACCGGGAGCGAACCGCGTCCCCTCGAAGTATCCGACCGCTACGTTCGAGAACTTCACGAGGGCCTGCGCCGAATCATCGACGGTGACCTTCCCGCGCTTCGTCGCGTCGTCCGGCAGCGGCCGCTCGGGCACGAAGGTCTTCAGGAGGCCCGAAACTTCGACCGGCTCTCCCACCAGATACCGCGCAAGGTCCATCGTATGGGACACGAGATCGCCGAGCGACCCGGAGCCTGCTCTGGATTTGTCCAATCGCCATACGAGCGGGAATTCGGGATCGACGACCCAGTCCTGAAGATAGACCCCGCGGTAATGGTGGATCGTGCCGATCTGCCCTTCGTCGATGATCCGTTTGGCCAAAGCAACCGCCGGGCAGCGGCGGTAGTTGTGGCACAACATGTTGGTGACACCGGCTTCGCGGACGGCAGCGACCATTCTCTCCGCTTCGCGAACGCTGTTGGCTAGTGGCTTCTCACAAAGGATCGCCTTTCCCGCGCCGGCGGCGGCGATCGCGATCTCGGCATGAGCGTCGCCGGGCGTACAGATGTCGACGACGTCGATATCCTTGCGCTGCATCACGCTCGGCCAATCGGTGGCGTATTCCTCGAACCCCAACCGTTCACGAGCCTCCGCCACCTTGGCCTCGGTCCGCCCCACGACCACCTTCAGCACCGGCTCGACCGGAAGGTCCTTGAAGAAGTGCGCGACCTGGCGCCAAGCGTTCGCGTGCGCCCGTCCCATGAAATCGTACCCGATCAACGCGACATTGAGTTTTCGCTTCGCCATGAATCCGCTCTCGATGGTTTAGGTCCAGTACGGAACGCGCCCGCGTCCCTGTACCGGAATGTTTTGCGCCGGAAGCACTTCGTGGTGGAGCGCGTACATGCACGCGGCGGCCTCGTCGATTTTGCGCGCAAAGGCGATCGATCCCTGCAGAATGGGTTTCAGTCGAGCCCTGTCCTGGATGCGGGCGCGCGGGTATTCGTGCTCGATCACGAGCGCCGTGTTGGCGATATCGAGCTTCAGTAACTCCCGCGCAGCGAGCTGGTGGTCCAACCAATCGACGGTGCGGTTCTGCAAGTAGCCCAGCGGATCGTGCTTGGCCGTGCCGGGGAGCTCGTGCTCACAGAGCACAGTCTGCTTCTTCCACGCGTTGCCCTGATCGGCCGGGTTCGGCGACGGCTCCCCGGCTTTCCAGTCGCCCCGCTCGACGGTCTGCCCGCCGTACCCCCACGCGGCGACCCCCCTCGGATCGATGACTTGCCCCTTCACGTGGAAGCCGCCGACGATGAAATCGTATCCGCTCTCCTTCAGGTACTGAAATATCGACCGGGTGTCCTGGCCCATCAGAATCGCATGCGAGGGGTCGTAGTGAACGCGAAACTGGTCGCCGACGCCGTGCTTTTCGCATATCCGGTGGAGAGCGATCCAAAGCGCTGCGGTGTAACCGATGTTGTTGTGAAAGT
>JBAULD010000683.1:0-1574 GCA_049578005.1 Polyangiaceae bacterium | reverse complement strand
GCGTAATATGACTCGGTACTTCCCTCTGGTGCCGAAGTCGTAGCGCGGTCAAGGCGCTGCGAAGAGCGACGGCGAGCCGGTGCCTCCCAGGCACTCGGTGAGAAACGCGAAGACGTTCTTGTCCTGCTTCCGCGCTGTATGAGCGACGGTCATGATCCGCTCGGCAAAGAGGTTGCCGCGCTCGCTCTGCGCTCCGAAGCTCTTCTTCCGCCAGAGAACGAACGCCCGTAGCTCGCGCTCCGCGTGGTTGTTGGTCGGTTCGACCTCGTCGCGTTCGACGAAGGTCCAGAGCGCTTCCTTGTGCTCAAGGATATCGGCGCAGGCTCCGGAGACATCCTTGACCGTGGCGGCGACCGCGCGAGCAAGGCACTCCTCCACCCGCAGACGAACGGGCGCCAGCCAGGCGCGAAAGGTCCTCCGGTCGATCTTGCCTGCCTGAAGGTCGTGCCAGTAGTCGAAGATGAGCACCGTATAGTCTAGGAGTTCGTTGCCGATCGATCGAGCCGGCCCATCGCGCTCAGAAAACGAGACGAACTTCCGGAGCAGGTGCGCCCAACAGATCTGTCTCAGGGACATCGTCCAGAAGCAAAAGACCGTGGCGCGGTCGCTCACGAGGATGCCCCTGCAAGCGCCGAAGATGGGCTTCACGCTCGCCGAGCTGCCGTCGACGAGAATTTTGAAGACCGTCACTGCCTTGGTGGCAATGGTCCACAGTGACCGCAGCTTGCCGCTCAGCAGCCAGCTCGTCGCGTCGGCATGCTTCACCGCAGCATCATCAACCTTAGACCAGACCTCCTGTACGACGGGCTCAAGCGCGGCGCCGACCCGACCTTCGACCGAGCTCAGGGCGCCGAGCGAGATCCGGACGCCCAGGACATCACGCAGCAGCGTCACGGAGCGGCGACGGCTCAGGTGATAGACGCCCGTGAGCAAAGCGATGAGGGCCATCAGCCGCGGCCCGAAGGGCGACGTGGGCACGACCCCCTCGGCTTTGGCGACCGTGGTGTACCCGCAGGTGCAGGTCACGGCATTGCATCGGTACTCGGTGGTGTGAGGCCGAATGGGGGGTAGCTCCGTGACCTGATACCGGGTCGCTTCGTCGCTCCGGACCCGGGGCAGGGCTAGCCAGCAGTTCTCGCATGCCTTGGGGTACAGCTCGACGATGGCGTCGACCTCATCCGGCGGGAGCAGCTCTCGCTTGTTGCCGCCATGGCCTGGCTGGCCGCCCCGCTTCCTCGCACCCACCGGCGAACTACCACCCGACGGACGGGCGCCCGGCCCGTCACTGGACGGTGGTAGGTGGGAGTTGCGGGAGTTTCGACCGAGCTGATCCCTCAGCGAAATTACTAACTGGGTCACCTCGGTGAGCTTCCGCTCGAGCTCAGTGATGCGGACGTCCCTATCCGTGAGCTGCGCGTCTTTTGCCAGAAGCTGGGCCTCGAGCTCGGCGATGCGCTGGTCGCGAAGGTCGGTCACCCAGACCGTAGATCATGCCCCCGCGATCCTGTCGATCCCCCTGAACGGTTACGCTCCTGGTCCCCCGCCCTTTGACCTCCACCTGAACTCCTGGGGAC
>JBAULD010000682.1:0-1758 GCA_049578005.1 Polyangiaceae bacterium | reverse complement strand
CGCCGGTTGGTAGTGAGAGCGGCGCCGGGAGATCGTCCATTCCTCCTACGGCCGCCGATACGTCCCCAGCCGCGCGAAGCTGCTCCAGCGCACTCGCGACCCGCAAGGGAGTAATGAGTGCCACGGGTCGCCCGCGGTCGGTTACCTGAAACGTCTCGCCGCGTTCCGCGAGGCGCAGCACATCGCTCGCCCGTTGTCGCAGTTCGCGAACGCCGATTGTTCTCATGTGTTACTTGTAGCACTTGCTAGACAGGGCTCCAGGCGGTCCCCCAGCCCGAGCGTCGCTGGCGTCCTCTACGTCGATCCAACACGACTTCGTCCAGCCGAGAGAACTTCGCGGCCCTCCTGCGAAAACGGCGCTAGATTTCTCTCATGCTCGTTTCCATGCGTCGATCGCCCGCCGCGGGCGCCGTCCTCGTCCTCGTTTCATTGGCAGGCGCGCTCGGCTGCGGCAAGAGCCGCACGACGGCAGGCAAAGCCGAGGGCGCCGAACCGGGACCCTCGGCGGCCGCGGCGCAAAGCGCAGCCGTCGACTGTGGCCACGCGGCTTGCGGGGCGAACTTCGTCGTGGACGCGATGCCCCCCCTGGGCTGCAGGTCGGGTGAACCTTGCCAGGTGAACGTCAAGCTTCTGGCGCTCGGCGACTATCACATCAACGACGACTATCCGTACCGTTTCCTCGCCGACCAGAAGCCGCTCGTTCAGTTCTCGGGAACCGACCCCGGAGGGCAAACGGTCTTTTCAAAGACCGCCGGCGACTGGAAAAAGACGGACGCGAAGACCGGCACGATGGCTGTCCATTTGTTCGTTTCGACCCCCGGTAGCTACACGATCTCCGGCACGCTCAAGCTCAGCGTTTGCTCTGCTGCCAACTGCGTGCTGGATCAGCGGCCCGTGTCGGCCACGTTCATGGCGGATTAGCCGCTGCGTCGGCGATCACCGCTCTCACGCCTTCTAGGGAGCCCGTCGGCTTCATCGAAAAGCGCTTGGTGAACTTGCTGCTGTCGAAAACGTAGTCTCGATCGTACTGATACACCATCTCGCCAAGCTCGCGCATGAGGGGTACGAATAGGCCGAGCGCCCGGATCATCCAGGCCGGGATTGCGCGAACCTTCGCTCGGGCGTTCAGCTCGCGAGCAAATAGCTCCACCCACCCGCGTGCGGTGAGGGCGTCGCCGTCGGTGGGTAGATGCCAGGTCTGATTGAAGGCGTCCGGCGTGTTGCCGAGCAGGGCCGTTCCGCGGGCCGCGTCCGGCGTGAACGTGAACGAGTGCTTCTTGTCGACCCTGCCGAGCCACACCGCCGCCTTTTTGTGCCGGAGATTCTCGAACACGGTCTGCATCAGAACGCTCTTCCCGCCGGTGTTGGGCCCGTAGAAATCGGCGGATCGAGCGATGAGTGCATGGATGCGACCCTTGTCGACGGCCGTGAGCAGAGTCCGCACGACCTCCGCGCGAATCTTGCCTTTCTCGCTGATGGGCGCGACGGGAGAATCCTCCGTCATGTGCGGGATGGATTCCGGCCCGTAAGCGTACACGTTGTCGAAAAAGACGAGCTTCGCGCGATGCTTCTCACACGCGTCGACCACGTCGCGCATGAGAGGCGGCCAGACCGCGCGCCAAACCGAGGTTTGGTACTCGAACCCGACCGTGAGATAGACGATCTCGGATCCCGCCACGGCAGTGTCGACTTCGGCGCGCTTGGTCAAATCCGCCGCCAGCAGCGTGTCCGTGAGATTGACCTTTCGCGGGTTGCGAC
>JBAULD010000681.1:0-1822 GCA_049578005.1 Polyangiaceae bacterium | reverse complement strand
GTCGTTCTCATCGTCGGAGAGAGCGAGCTCGCGGAGGGCGTCGTGCAGGTCAAGGACCTCGACGCCCACACCGAGGAGCGGATCCCCACGGCGAACGCAGTGCGCGTCGTCGTCGACCGCTGCATGGCCGCGTCGCGTGACGTCGACTCACGCCCGAGCGTGGCCGTGGAGCGCAAGTCGTGAGCCGGGGAGCGTCGACTGCCGCGGCGTGGGCGGCCCTGACGGCGATTCTCGGAGTCGCAAGCATCTCGAACGCCCAGATGCGGGGCGGGCGAGGACGCCCTCCGCCGCAGCAGCAAGATCAGCCCAAGCCGGCCCCGAGCTCCGACGACGACGACGATCGCCCTCCTATGCGCACCGAGCCGTCGATTGCGCCGCCGCAAGATCCGCTCGCGATCTCGCCGGAGGTCCGCGCGCAGATCGGTAGCGATTGGCAGTCCGGTCCGCCGTCTCCCGAGGGACCGCTGCACCATACGCAGTGGTTTCCCTACTACGAAGAAACGCGCGGCGATTACCGCTTGCGGCTCTTGCCGCCCGTCTTCGTGGAGCAGTCGCGCGGTCTGCGAGACCCGACGCAGACGCTGTACGGAGTACCCAAGAGCGAGAGCACCGAAGGGCTCTACGGCCTTCTCTACTACAGGCGCCGATCGCTCGCGCTCGACATGGACGTCGTGTTCCCCGCGTTCTGGCGCGTCCGTGACGGAGACAACCGAGTCGCTGTGTTCGGTCCGATCGTCCATCGCGACGCCCCCGGCGAGAACGACAACTGGCTCGCCCCCATCGTCTTTGCGGGGTCGCGCAAGGACGGCGGCTACCTTCACCTACCGCCGCTGCTGACGACGTCCCACTGGAGCGCGAGCGGGGCATTCACGCTCGTCGGACCGTACTTTCGCGACCGCAGCGGCACGGACGTGAACCTGGGCGTCGCGCCGTTTTACTTCCACGGCGACAACGGAAACCTCGAAGGCAGCCGGCGCACCTACACGCTGATTCCGCCTCTTCTCACGTATCATGCCGAGCACGAGTTCGACGGAAGCTCGATGACGGTGGTCGGGCCGGTCATCGCCCAGTCGAACCCGAGGCGAGACATTTTCGACGTTGCGCCGTTCTATTTTCACATTCGAGGAAAGCCCGATACGGGCGGGGTCGTGGAAGAGCACACGACGCTATTGCCTTTTTTTCACTATGGCCACGATCCCGACGGCTCGCTCTTCGTGCTCCCGGGATACTACCGCCGCGTGACCCGAACCTCGGACGCCGCGATCAGCCTCTTTTATTCCCACGTGGAGTCGCGCAGTGGGTCCACGTCCCTGACCGCTGCCGGCCCGGTGGTCCCCCTCTGGTGGAACTACAACGACCGAGACCTCGACATCCACGCGTGGGCGATCGCGCCTTTCTTCTACACGTCCGACAGCCCGGCCGGGCACGACTGGCTCACGCCGGTCCTGGGCCGGTTCGATTCCTACGGCCAGTCGACGACGTGGTGGGTATTTCCCACGTTCACCCTCAACGGCAACACGCACGGATGGGAATACGATTTTCACCCGATCGTGTACACCGGGCGAAGTGACGACTCTTCGCACACCGTGGTGGCGCCGGTTTTCTGGGACTTTGCCAATCCAAAGGGGCGGACGACGATCGGCTTTCCTCTCTATTGGAGGTTCGCCGAGGGCCAGGATGACTCCGTCGTCCAGGTCGCCGCCAATACGCTTTACATGCAAAAGCGCGTCGTCGGCGGGCTGGACTGGCAGTTTCACTTGCTCCCGCTCTTTTCGTATGGCGAGAGCCCGACCGGCCACTTCTGGAACGTCCTGTTCGGCCT
>JBAULD010000680.1:0-1536 GCA_049578005.1 Polyangiaceae bacterium | reverse complement strand
GACCCGCGACGCGAGAGTCGCCGAAAGATGCTCGACGCGGCCCCCCCGCCGGGGATCGTCGCCGGCCACCGGACAAGGGGCCGCGAGGCTGAGCTCGCGCGAGGGCGGACGGTCGGCATAGCCCTGGCTTCAAGCGCATTCGAATGGCCCAGGTCGCGCCGGGCACCCGGTTCCTGAGCGACGTCCCCGTTCGGCTCGATCGACTGCCGTGGTCGCGATGGCATAGCCGCGTCCTGATTGCGCTCGGCGTCACGTGGATGCTCGACGGACTGGAAGTGACGCTGGTCGGGGCCGTCGCTCCGCTCTTGGCGTCGCCCGACACCCTCGGCATGTCCGAGGCGCAGATCGGGGCCGCTGCGACCGCCTATCTCGCGGGTGCCGTGGTGGGGGCCCTCGTCTTCGGTCGTCTTTCCGACATGTTCGGACGCAAGCGCCTCTTCTTCGTCACGCTCGCGCTCTACATCGGCGCGACTGTCATGACTGCGGCGGCTTGGAACTTCGCCTCGTTCGCCGCGTTTCGGGCGCTGACCGGCGCGGGAATCGGCGGCGAGAGCTCCGCGGTCAACTCGGCGATCGACGAGCTCGTTCCGGCGCGCGTACGCGGGCGCGCGGATCTCGCGATCAACAGCACGTACTGGCTCGGAACCATGGTGGGCGCCGGTCTAACGCTCGCTCTCCTCCGCGCCCCGATCCTGCCGAGGGCCGCGGTGTGGCGATTGGCTTTCCTGATGGGCGCGATCCTGGGGTCCACGATTCTCCTCCTGCGAAATCACCTGCCGGAAAGTCCGAGATGGCTCCTCCTTCACGGGCGTGTCGGCGAAGCGTCCGCCGTCGTGGCCGGTATCGAGCAGCACGTCGCGGAGTCGCGCGCCCGGTTGGGTCGTTCGATCCCACCGGCCCTTGCGGCGAGCCCGCAATGGCTCGAAGCCAAGGGGAGCGTCACGTTCGCGGTCATCGTCCGCGAGTTCGCGCGGCATCGCCCCCGACGCACCCTTTTGGGACTGTCGCTCATGGTCGCCCAAGCGTTCGCATACAACGGCGTCTTCTTCACCTACGCGCTCGTACTCGGTCGTTTCTACGGCGTTCCCGCTGACGCCATCGGCCTTTACCTGATTCCGTTCGCGGTAGGAAATCTTCTCGGCCCTATTCTACTGGGCAGGTTCTTCGACACCGCCGGCCGTCGGCCGATGATTGCGGGGACCTACACCCTTGCAGGGCTCTTCATCGCCGTCGCCGGCTACGGAATGCTGCGCGGCTGGTTCTCCGCGGAGACGCAGACGGCAGCGTGGTGCATCTCCTTCTTCTTTGCGTCGGCGGCGGCGAGTTCGGCGTACCTGACGGTGAGCGAGCTCTTTCCCGTCGAGCTCCGAGGGATGGCGATTGCCATCTTCTACGCTGTCGGAACATCGGTTGGCGGGCTCGTGGCCCCGGCGCTCTTCGGAACGCTCGTTCAGACCGGGGAACGGGCGAGCGTTTTCGCTGGGTACGCGGTCGCCGCCGCACTGATGATCGCCGGCGGCATCGCCGCTGCAGTGT
>JBAULD010000679.1:0-2743 GCA_049578005.1 Polyangiaceae bacterium | reverse complement strand
GCGCCGAAGCGGTCGCGCATGACGGCGCTCCACAGCCGCCGCGCGGCGCGAAACTTCGCCACTTCCTCGAGAACGTTGTTGTGCACGTTGAAGAAGAACGAGAGGCCCGCGCCGAAGTGGTCGACGTCCAGCCCTGCCTGCACCGCCGCCCCGACGTACGCGATCCCATCGGCTATCGTGAAGGCGAGCTCTTGAGCCGCGTCCGATCCGGCTTCTCGAATGTGGTAGCCGCTGATCGAGATCGTGTTCCACTTCGGCGCCTCGCGCGCGCACCAGGCGAACGTGTCGGTGATGAGGCGGAGCGACGGGCCGGGCGGATAGATGTATGTCCCGCGCGCGATGTACTCCTTGAGAATGTCGTTTTGGATCGTCCCCCGGAGGGATGTTCGCGGTACGCCCAGCTCGTCCGCCACGGCGACGTAGAGGCAGAGCAGAATGGCGGCGGTCGCGTTGATGGTCATCGACGTCGAAGTGCGCTCGAGCGGGAGTCCGCAGAGGAGCACGCGCATGTCCTCGATCGAGTCGATGGCGACGCCGACCCGTCCTACCTCGCCGAGCGAACGAGGGTCGTCCGAGTCGCGTCCCATTTGCGTCGGCAGATCGAAGGCGACGCTCAACCCGGTCTGCCCCTGCGAGAGCAGGTAGTGATACCGCTCGTTGGACGCCTTTGCCGTTCCGAACCCGGCGTACTGGCGCATCGTCCAGAGGCGCCCCCGGTGCATGTTCGGCTGCACGCCGCGCGTGAAAGGAGGTCTGCCGGGAACGCCGAGGTCGCGCACCGGGTCGAAGCCGAGGCGGTCGAGGTCGTCCGGTCCATAGAGCGGGTCGGCATCCGCGTGTCCGGCGAGGTTCGGTGGGCGGGCGCGCGGCGGCTCTTTGGCCTCGTGCGGCGCGAGAGTCTCGCGCTGCCATTCGCGGCGGAGCTTGCCGTAGTCGCTCATGGCTGAGGTTTCGCGAACTGAAAGACGATCTCGTTTTTTCGCACCATTCCGAGCTCGTCGCGAGCGATGCGCTCGACCGCGGCAGGGTCTTCCCGCAAGCGGCGCACTTCGATGCGGAGCCGGCCGATTTCGCGCCGGAGCTCCTGGCTCTCGACGTTTACGTCCGCAAGCTCTTTTTGCAAGGCACGAAGGCGCGGCAGTCCCTCCGGAGCGAGAACGAGCACCGGGACGGTAACGAGCGCGAGCGATAAGATCGCAATGGGGAGCGTGCGCCGGAGAAGGTCCGCGGTGAAGGGCACGACCGGCCCATCGTCTCACGGTTGCGTCTTCGCGCCCAGTTCTCGGGTGCCGGTGTAGCATACGATCCAAAGCGCATGGCCATCCTTCGCCATACCCGGACTGGCGCGCACTCCGTGCTCGAACCGGAGCACCTCGTGGGACGATCCACGCGGGCCTCCCTGCACGTCGACGAGTCGTACGTCTCCGGCGCGCACGCGACGGTTCGTTGGGTGCAAAACGGATGGGAACTGAAGGATCTCGGAAGTCGAAACGGCACTTTCGTCAACGACGTCCCGATCAAACCGGGGCAGTCGCTTTGGCTCTCTCGAGGCAATCGCGTTTCGTTCGGGAGCACGGAGCAGACGTGGGAGCTCATCGACGACTCCCCACCCAAGGTCATGGTCGTTCCCCTCGATCCTCCGGGCGAACCGCTGTTCGCCGAGGGAGATATCCTGGCGCTGCCCTCGCAGGACGACCCCCAAGCGATGGTGTTTCGCGTGTCCGACGGGACGTGGTGCTTCGAGCGAGAGGACGAGATCGTTCCGCTCTCGAGCAACGAGCTATTCGAGGCCGCCGGTCGGCATTTCCGCTTCTGCTGCCCTGATCTCGTGCCCCAGACGTGGACGCGCGGATGGCCCGGTGGGGCCGCGGCGACGGTCGCCACGGTGCATCTCGTCTTTCGAACGTCGAAAGACGAGGAGCACGTCGAAATCGAGGCAGACCTCGGGAGAAGGACCGAGAGTCTCGGAAGCCGATTGCACAACTATCTGCTCTTGCTCCTCGCACGGCGCCGCATCGACGATGCAGCGCGCGATCTTCCCGACACGTCCTGCGGGTGGGTGTACCAGGACGAGCTAGTCGACGCGCTTCGAATCTCGCCGGAGCGCCTCAATATCGATATCTTCCGAATTCGCAGGCAGTTCGCCAGCCTCGGCGTGTCGGACGCGGCGAACATCGTGGAGCGACGCCCGCGGACCAAGCAGCTTCGAATCGGCGTCGCGTCCCTCTCGGTCCGCACCATCTGAGGAGCCGGGCGGCCGCGCGTGGAGGTCGCTTGGCCAGGCCCTGCGTGATAAATACGAGCCCCCCATGCGCTACGAGGCAGTCATCGGGCTCGAGGTGCACGCGCAGCTCTTGACTCGCACCAAAGCGTTCTGCGGGTGCGCGACCGCGTACGGCGCGCCTCCCAACAGCCAGGTTTGCCCGGTGTGTCTGGGGCTGCCGGGTGCGCTGCCCGTGCTCAACGGGGAAGCCGTTCGATTGGCCGTTCGAACCGCGCTGGCTCTTTGCTGCACGATCCGGGAGAGAAGCCGGTTCGCGCGAAAGAATTATTTCTATCCCGATCTTCCGAAGGGCTACCAGATCAGCCAGTACGACGAGCCGTTCAGCGACCACGGCTTCCTCGAGATCGATCTCGACGGCGCGATCAAGCGGGCGGGCATCACGCGCGTGCACATGGAGGAAGACGCCGGCAAGAACGTGCACGGTGCCCATGCTTCGGTTGTCGATCTCAACCGCTCGGG
>JBAULD010000678.1:0-3623 GCA_049578005.1 Polyangiaceae bacterium | reverse complement strand
GAAACGTCCTATGTCGCGGCGCTTGTAGTCGACCGGGTCGTGCAACGTGTGGGTACGCAGGTCCCGCCAGAAGCGGTCCAACCCGAGGCGCGCGGTGGTCCCGCGGGCGCCGGTAGCGTCGAAGATGCGCGTCGAGATGTCGAGCCCGGCGCCCGTCGTGATGACCTTCGCTGCCGCGATCGATACCGCGCATTCGCCACGCTCTTCCGGCGTCAACGATTCCCCTCGAAGCCACGCGCGATCGAGCACGGTTGCGGCGGACTCGGTCAGGTGTCGCGCCGCTTCGAGCTGGGCGAACAGGTCGCCGAATGTCGCGAGGATGTACGGGTCGTCCGCTGCCCGCTCCACGCCACTCGCGAACCACGCGCGCCCTCGATCGCGAGTAACGTCCTTGGCCGCTCCGAGCGCCGCCTCCGAGATGCCCAGGTACACGTTGCAGAGCGTGAGTTGGGCGATGAGCGGCCTGAGTGTCGCGAAGGTACTCCCGAGCGGTCCGGGATCGGCCAAGATCTCCGTGTCCGAAACACGGACGTCCTCGAAGAGGACCGATCCACTGTCGGTCTGCCGCTGGCCCATGTTGTCCCAATCGTCACGCGCCGTTATCCCTGCGCGATCCGCGGGGATCGCCGCGACGACGAGCTTGCCCGTCGAATCGATGGCCGAGACGACAAGGACGTCGGCGTCGCGCGCGCCGGAGCAGAAGCTCTTTTCGCCTCGAAGCACGTGCCCGTCCGGTCCCGGCCCGATCGTGACACGCGTATCGAGCGGGTTCAGGGCGTTTCCCCAGAACCAGCGGGCGGCGATCGTGCCGCGCGCGAGCAGCTCGAACTGCTGGCTAGTGCCGAAGAGACGGACCGTCGCCAGCAGCAAGTGTTGAAAGCCGAACACGTGGGCGATCGAACCGTCCGACCGAGCCAGGATCCGGACCGCTTGCAGCGCGGTGGTCCACGATGCACCCCATCCGCCGAATTGCTTGGGGACGATCAAGGTGAGCAGTCCGCTCTCGCGAATCGCGTTGCGTTCTTGCTTCGGCGTACCTCCCCTTCGATCGCGCTGCACGGCAGTCGCGGCAAAGTCGCTGGAGAGTGTCTCGGCGATGCTCAGAGGATCGGGCGACGCTCTCATTACACGCGGAAGATTCAGGGGTGCGGCCATCTTCGTGAATCCCCGGTGCACATCGCACGCCATCTTCCAGTCGGCACTTTCGGCGCACCGCTGCTGCTCCAGCAACACTTGGTGCGCGGTAGCTGCTCCTCCACGGGCAGAGAAGGCCGGCGCTGCCGCCGGCGCGGGCGCGGGCACCGCAGGCGCGCAAATTGCGTAGGCCGGAGCAGAAGGAGCTCTCGCGCATGGACGTTCTATGGTTCATTCCAACGCACGGCGATGGTCGTTACCTCGGGACCGGATACGGGGCCCGAGCCGTCGACTTGCCGTATCTCCAGCAGATCGCGCGCGCCGCGGATTCCCTCGGATTCGCAGGCGTCCTCTTGCCGACTGGACGCTCGTGCGAGGACGCGTGGGTGGTTGCCGCGGCGCTGACGCCGCTCACCGAGCGATTGCGCTTTCTCGTCGCTGTGCGTCCGGGAATCGTCGCTCCCACGACCGCGGCCCGCATGACGGCGACGCTGGACCGTCTGTCGGGAGGCCGCGTGCTGCTCAATATCGTCACGGGAGGCGATCCGGGTGAGTCGGAAGGGGACGGGGTCTTTCTCGATCACGATGCTCGCTATGCGACCACCGCGGAGTTTCTCTCCATTTACAAGCGTGTCCTGGCAGGAGAGACCGTCGACTTTCAGGGTGCGCACCTCCGGGTCCGCGGAGCGAAAATCCTCTATCCGCCGGTGCAGCGACCGTATCCGCCCGTGTACCTGGGGGGTTCCTCCGAGGCCGCACACGACGTCGCCTCAAGGGAGGCGGACGTTTATCTGACTTGGGGCGAACCGCCGAGCGCAGTAGCGGCGAAGATCGCCGACGTCCGCGCGCGCGCCGTTCGGCTCGGAAGAACCATTCGCGTCGGGCTTCGCGTCCACGTCATCGTCCGCCAAACCGAAGGTGCCGCGTGGGCGGCGGCCGATGAGCTCATCTCCCGCCTGGACGATGCCTCGATCACGGCTGCACAACGTGCGTTCTCGCAATTCGAATCCGAAGGACAACGACGAATGGCCGCTCTCCACGGAGGGAGGCGGGATCGACTGGAGGTCAGCCCCAACCTATGGGCTGGCGTCGGTCTGGTCCGTGGCGGCGCGGGAACCGCTCTCGTGGGAGATGCCGAGACCGTGGCCAAACGCCTCTTGGAGTACGCCGAACTCGGAATCGACACGTTCATCCTGTCGGGGTATCCGCACCTCGAAGAGGCGTACCGGGTGGCCGAGCTCCTCCTGCCGCTCCTGCCTGTGGTCCGCGACGAGCGCCCAATCGAGCACAACGCCACTGGCCCCTTCGGCGAGATGCTGGCCAACCGCTTCCCACCGGGCTCGCTCACGCCGAACGGCGTGCGGGGCCCCGCGGCGGAGCCCACACCGCTTCGTTCACGCGCACCGGGCGCGTGATGAGTTGCAACCTGTGAAAGGTATCGGCGATGCGCTGCTGTGCGTATACGGTCTCGGCATCTAGCGGCTGGGTATCGAAGGGGGTGCGCGCGAGAGCCGCCTCGATCGCGCGCTGCGGGAACCCGACCGCGGACGCCAACATTCCGGCGGCGAGCTGGCGGCTATCGTTGGCCCATCGCCCGACTGCGCCCACTTGCCCGAGGAAAGCTTCGATGATCTCGGGATTGGCGTCGGCGAACGCGCGTCGACCCACGTAAAACGCACGATTGCTCGCGAGGCCGCGCGCGTCTCGAAGAACGCGCGTCGGCAGCGACAGCTCGAGCGAGGCGAGAATCGGATTCCAAATGGCCCAGGCCTCGACTTCTCCTCGGG
The DNA here is from genome assembly GCA_049578005.1 of Polyangiaceae bacterium. Taxonomy (GTDB): domain Bacteria; phylum Myxococcota_A; class Polyangia; order Polyangiales; family Polyangiaceae; genus Palsa-1150. Next base: position 702 of record JBAULD010000678.1, on the reverse strand, counting down.
CAAAGGACGCCCGAGCTTCGACGGGTGAAAGCGGCCGCACTTCGACGTCGCTCAGGGTGAGGCCCGCCTCCTCCAGCGCCCGCACGACGAAGTAAACCACGTTTGCGCCGCGACTGACGGCCAGCGACTTGCCCCGAAGTTCAGGCAGCGATCGGATGGGCGACCCCTCCAACACCACGATCGCCTCGCCCTCCGGCGCAGGCGGCTCGGTCGCAAGATACACGACAGGCGCACGGGACGCCTGCGCGAATACCGGCGGCGCTTCCCCGACGACGCCGATATCGAGAGCCCCGGCCGCGATCGCGTCGATCACTTGCATGCCGGTCGCGCAATCGGTCCACTCGACTTCGATGCCGTGTGCGGACAGTGCGTCCTCGAGCGCCCTCGTTACCTTCAGCAACGACAGGACGCCGAACGTCTGATGTCCGACGCGCAGTCGCTCACCGCCGCGTCCTGGCATGGGCTCCGACAGCGGGACGGGGGTCTCGTACGGTCGCCTCGATGGCGGGACGAGAAGTCCGTATTGTTGAAGCCGAGCGCGAACGACGTTGCGGCTGATGCCGAGAAGGCGCGCTGTGCGAAGCTGATTGTGGTCCGCACAACGGTAAGCCGTGCGAAAGACGATCTCCTCGATTTCGTCGTGCAAACCGGGTCGCTCCTCTTCGAATAGAGCGAGAAGCGCGGACTCGAGCGCTGCACGCG
>JBAULD010000677.1:0-3766 GCA_049578005.1 Polyangiaceae bacterium | reverse complement strand
CCCGGTGAACCATCCGGGAACCCCTTGGAAATGAACCGAGAACACGAAACGCTACGACGACGGCACCAAGCCGATCCATTGGCGAGGCAGTTCCTGGAGGTGAGCGGAGAGCGTTTAGGTGGATATCGCCTGTCGCTTGTCGACGAGTTTTGACGCGGCCGCCGCAGCGACGGCGATGGGTGGGGGCGGCAGCGCCGATGGCGGCAAGTTGATCGATCGTAAACGCGACCGGTGCTCGGATGCGGCATGGGGAGATTGTGCGAAAACGCGGACGAGCAGTTCGTGTCGCGCCGGTTGCTCAGCGAGGGCAGCACGCTCCACCAATGACCACGGATGATACCGGTGGGCTCGCCGCGGGCCGGCCCTCGACGGTGGGGTCGACGAAAGCCAAGACGATGAGGGTGATCGCGAGCCTGTCGCCCGAAGCGCAATAGAATTTGTTAGCCATGGACGACCGGTTCGACGCCAAGGCAAGGGTCCGCGAAAAGCAGCGGTCTCGGGAGGAAGACGACCGATCCTTGGCTCGCGGCGAAAAGAGCGTGCAACAACTCAAGGCCGAGTGCGGCTACTTCGCGTTCCCGCGCTTCCGCGTGAGCACGCGGGGGTGAAGCCGCTCGGATGAGCGAGGCAAACATCGCCGCTCCCGCCCATCAGGAGGTTCTCGGGCCGTCTCAAACACATCTCGACGAGCGAAAGTTAGCAACACTCTTCTCTCTCGCACCGAGGCGCGGACGCGGGGCGGAGGGCCCCCAATTTCGCGATCGGTGTTGGATTCAAGAACGGCTGCTCGCGCGCCGACCACGGCGGAGGCGAAGCCCTGATCGCTCCGAAAAGTCCGCGGCTTCTCCTCAAATGCCCGTGCATTTTCGTCGGGCTCCCCGCGCCATCGCACCGCCGCATGTCGATTTTGCGAAGCACCTTGCGTGCGCTGATCGATGAACGGAAGTGACGTCGCTCGCACAACCCCACCGGTTCAAGCGACGCGGCGAGCACGCCGGACGAACGTCCTGTCGCCTCATGGACGGGCGAGACCCTCGGACATGCGGAGGTACATCATGAGAACTGAGCGGGTCAGGCTCCAGCCCTACGTCGACGCGCCGTTGGCCAAGCAGCTCGCCGTCTACGGTGCAGCGACTGGGATGACGACAAGCTCCGTCGTCCAAGCCGCCCTTCGGCAGTACCTCGATCGCACCGACGACAAGATCCTGCTCCTGCGGCGAATCAACCAGCTCGGTCGGGCGTGCGACCGCACGCACCGCGACCTTGAGATCCACATGGAGGCGTTCGCCATTTACGTGAAAGTCTGGTTTGCGCACAATCCGCAGATCCCCGACAACGCGAAAGACTCCGCCCGCCGGGAAGCCGAGAGCCGCTTCGCGCAATTCCAGGAGTACCTCGTCGAGCAATTTCAGGGCGGCCGCCGCTTCGTCGACGATCTGCCGCGCGAAGTCATCGGGGACGAGGCCGAGCTCTCGAGGATGGCCAGCGAGGCGTCCGCGGTTCCCGTGAGTGGCGAGGCTACTTCGGGGACCGATGAAGAGTGAGCGCATGGCCGGCGAGCGAGCCCCGTCGAAGGCGCGTGCGACGACAGCCCAGCGCGACGTTTCCCCACACCGCGCGAAGCCGCTCATTCCTCCTCCTCCCGCCGATCGCATCTCCTCGCGGCGCGCCGGCACGGAGCTGTTGGCGGGCGCAAGCCCGCCGCAGGCGAGGGAGCCCCTGAACGAGCGAGAGCCCCATCCACGCGACGAGGTGCGCGATCCGAGCCGTCTTCCTGGACTGAAAATCGCGAGAACCCCGCGGCTCCTGCGACCGCGCCAGACGCGCGGCTTGGCCGTGGCCCCGGTCGTCGTCACCGATTTGTCGGCGCCTGCGGTCGTCGGTCTTGAGCAGCGGTCCTTTCGCGAGTTTGTCCGCGATCTGAAGATCCCGCATGTTCGTCGCGGTCAGAGGATCCTCGTGGATGTCGAGGTCTTGCGCGAGGTGCTCGCCTCCGCGTCGACCAGGGAAGTCGACGACGCGGCTGCGGGCACCGAGGGTGACGCCGACGACAAACAGGGACCTACCGCGAGCGAACTGCTTCAACGCCTCGGGCGAACTCGCGTCGTTGGAGGTTGACGCCGCAATGGTATCGGGCGCATCGGAAGGCTGGCTCAAGGCAGGTGCACGAGCGCCCGCCGAACCTATACTTCTCGCCGGCAAGGGCCACCCCGGGCCGCCAGCGTCAGAATGGGTGCGCACTGCGTGACCGTTTTCCCCGACAGATAATCCATGCCCACCAAGCCTACCGGCAACGTCCGAAAGCACTCCGAGGGCTACAGCGCCCGCGTCCGACTCGGACCCAACGAGCGGCCATCCTTCACGCTTTTCGCCCACGGCGACGAGGCGGCGGAGGAGCGGGCGGCGCTCCTGGCCCACCTCGCGAAGCGCATGCGGCCCGTCGCCAGCGCCGCGGAGATCCAGATCATCCTGGATGCCGCCGGCAAGGCGCGCAATCCGCGAGACTTGAACGAGGCAACGAAGGCCGCCGAGTGCATTATCCGAGGGGAGGCACCGACGGCCATGAGCGCGATGGCCCCCACCCTCGAGGCGTTCGCCAAGGAGTGGACGAGCGGGGAGCTTCGCAAGAAGCACCCGGACCACGTGCGCGAGAAAAAGGATCCGAGCGAAGACGTCCAGATCTTGCGCGACCGGATCAACCCGCTGATAGGTATGTTGCACCTGCCCGAGGTCACGCTCGAGCATGCGGAGCGGGTCATGCGTGCCCTGCCGTCGTCGCTCGCGCCGAGGACCCGGAGGCACACGGCGCAGTGCCTACGCAAGGTGCTTAGCCTGGCCGTCTACCCGGGCCGGCACATCGCCAGCAACCCGATCCCGCGCGAGTGGATGCCGAAGATCCCGAAGAGCGCCAACAAGGCGAAGGCGTGTCTCTGGCCGGAGGAGGACGCGAAGCTCGCCAGCTGCGCTAAGGTCGACCTCGCCCGCCGCATCGCCTACGGGGTCCTGACCCGTGAGGGGATGCGCGCATCGGAGCTCGCTTTGCTCAAGTGGAGGGACATCGACTTGGAGCACGGGCGCGTGCGCCTCGACGAGAACAAGACGGACGATCCGCGCGCGTGGGCGCTCTCTCCAGACGTCACGCGCGTCCTCGCCTGGTGGAAGAAGAGGACGGCCGGTGGGGATAGCGACTTCGTCATCCGTCTCGATCTGAGCCAGGGACCGCGCTGGCTGCGTGGGAAGACGTGGGATCCGAAAACGGGCCACAAAAACGAGATCGGGGACCTTCGAACCGCCGGCATCACACGCTCCGAGCTCTTCGAGCGCACGGCGTCCAGGCAACCGATACGCCTGCACGACCTGCGAGCAACGTTCGTGACCGTGAACTTGGCGAACGGCAAGACGGAGCAGTGGGTGATGGATCGCACGGGCCATAAATCGAGCCAGATGATCGCGCTCTACGCGAGACAGGCGCGCACGTGGGCGGAGCTGAACCTCGGCTCGCTCTTGCCCCTGGACTCGCTCTTGCCCGAGATGAGGCGCGAGGCATCGCAGCCCGGCCAGTCGACCCGGCATGCGTCGCGCCGACCGGGCTCCCGCGGGGGGCGCAAAATCGAGCGGGCCACGAGTGGGCCACAGATTGCTCCGGCTGCAGGACTCGAACCTGCGACCCGGCGGTTAACAGCCGCCTGCTCTACCAACTGAGCTAAGCCGGAACGTCGAAGCCCGGACTCTTACCGTCCGCGGGCCTTTACCGTCAAGAAGCTCG
>JBAULD010000676.1:0-1569 GCA_049578005.1 Polyangiaceae bacterium | reverse complement strand
CCCGTCGTGGGTCCCCGCGCGCGACGCAAATTCCCGTTTCGTTACCGGCATGGCCGTAGGAAACTGAGGCATCATGGGCACTATCTACGACGGCATCCCGGGAAACATCGCGTTCCCCGCCGCGGTCGCGATCGCGTCGACCACGAACACGAACCCGATCACGGTCACGACGAGCGCGCCGCACGGGCTGCTCACCGGCGATAAGGCGCGGATCTACGACCACCAATCCAACACGGCGGCGAACGGCATCTGGACCGTCACGCGCACCGGGGCGTCGACGTACACAATTCCCGTCGCCGGCATCGCCGCGGGCGGGGCTACGGGCTCGTCACAGGGGCTCGTCTACGGCGCCGCGCTGACGCTACCGGCTGACGGCGACGCGGACGCGGCGGCGACGTTCAACGCGGCCCTGGCGCCGCTGACCGACCGAAGCGCCGTCACGGTCCTATCGCTCGGTCAGTTCAAACTCGCGCGCAAAGAACTCTGGCTTTACAGGGATTTGACCAACGCGACGTGGTGCCACATCGCAGCGGGCGGCGTAACGGCGAATACGCCGATCCAGTTCACGAGTGACGGCGTGACCTGGTCCACGGCGATCACATCGGTCATCACGTCGCCCACGACGGTCGGCATCGCGCCGGTGTTCGCGCTCTCTGGAGTCGTCGCCGGAGATTTCATCGACGTGCGGCTTGATACGATGTTCGTGGCCGACGGCGGCGGCGGCGCGCGATTGTGCCTGCATGCCGCGATCGCCGCGCCCGGAGTGACCCCGACGTGGCCAGGCGGTGGATACGGCGAAATGACCGGCGGATCGGCGTACGCGTTCGGGCCGGCCGGCACCGCGCCGCCGGTACAGGTTTCGGTGCACGGAATCATCAACGTGGCCCCGTCGTCGGGGAATCTCTACATCCAGCCGATTTACTATCCGTACAACACAGCGACCGAATCGCCCCAGTGCAAGGGCGACACTCTTCTCGAGGTCAACATCTGGAGACCGACCGGAGTACCGCAGTAATGGCCGGGCTAGCAAACAACAACAACCCGTTCCAATCGCAAGTACGGATCGGTCCGAACTACATCCAACTCGTGCCGGGGCCACCGGGGCCGGCGGGGACGAGCGCGGTCACGGTCACCACCACGTCGAACTTCACGCAGCCGAACGTTGGCTCGAACGTCACCGTCAACGTGACCAGTACGACGCCGTTCGGGGCCGGGCTCGGAACGTTCATCGTCGGCGGCGGCTACTACGTGGTCGCGTCGATCACGAACGGCACGCAGATGGTGCTGACCAATCTGGGATCTACCGGCAACGTGTCGCCCGGTGGCACCGTTCCGATCAATTCGCTCGTCGTCCCGACCGGGCCTCCCGCCCAGGCGCTCGAGGTCGAGAACGGCGGAGCAGTGATTACGCAGCGTCCGATCCTGAACCTGATCGGCTTGGCGTATGCGGACAACCCCGGCAACTCGTCGATGGATTTCACGACGTCCGCACTTGTTGGTCCCGGTACTGCCATCTCCACTAATTACACTCTTCCTGCGGATCAAACTCTTCTGGTGTTTCAGGATGGC
>JBAULD010000675.1:0-3343 GCA_049578005.1 Polyangiaceae bacterium | reverse complement strand
AGCCCGAAGCGACTGCGCTTCACGGACGCGGAGCGTCGTCTCCTCGCCGAAAAGGGCAGACCGCTGGGCCGAAGGCGGCTGGCGGAGGTGGCATCGCTGGCGACGCCCGAGACGATCTTGCGCTGGTACCGCGAGAAGGTCGCGGCCAAGTACGACGGCAGTCGTGCCCGAGCCGCGGCAGGCCGTCCCCGCTCGCCCGACGACCGGGTCGGGCAGCTGCTGACGATGGCTCGCGAGAATCCGTCGTGGGGCTACACGCGCCTTCGCGGCGCACTCAAGAACGTCGGCCTGGAGCTCGGTCGTTCGACGTTTGCGCGCATTCTCAAGGAGCAGGGGATTGAGCCGGCGCCGATCCGGGGAAAGACCATGCCTTGGAAGACGTTCCTGAAGGCGCATTGGGGCGCGATCGCGGCCGCGGACTTTTTCAGCGTGGAGGTTCTGACGGTCGGCGGCTTGGTGCGTTACCTGGTGCTGTTCGTGATCGATCTGAAAACCCGCCGCGTGCACGTCGCGGGCATCACGTGCCGTGTGGATGGGGAGTGGATGGCGCAGATCGCGCGCAATCTCACCGACTCGGTCGCCGGTCCCTTGAGCGGCTTCGTCTATTTGATCGTAGATCGCGACCCGCTGTACACCTCGCACTTCAAAAGCGTGTTGGCTTCTGCGGGTGTGAAACTTTTGCGACTACCTGCTTGCAGTCCGAATTTGAACGCGTTCGCCGAGCGGTTCGTGCGTTCGATTAGGGAGGAATGCCTGCGGCACATCGTCCCGCTGGGCGAGGGTCATCTACGCCGAACTATTGAGGAGTTTGTGGCGCACTATCACTCCGAGCGAAATCACCAAGGCATTGGCAACGTCATTCCCTTTCCGGCGCGTGGGTCGCCCGTGACGGGTGCCATCCGGCGGCGAGAACGGCTTGGCGGACTGCTTAACTTTTATGAACGAACCGCCGCGTGAGGCGCCCGATCGGCTATTGGGACCATACGGGGAACCCCACCGAGAAATCGACAGAGCCGTTCACATTTAACGCAACAACTTGACCTCGCCGTCCGAGGTCGATTCGCGAAGGTGACGCCCCCCCCGTGGGCTGCGTGTAAGCGGCGCCGCCGTCGTCCCCGCGACTCACACACTCGCTTGCGCGACTTCCCGAGTTCTTGCCCAAGGTTCCGGGCAGATCGCCCGGGCCTACGTGCCCGCGCAGCGCCTGGCGCCGCGAGGTCGCACCCAAGCCACGCGAGCGACGTAATGCGTGCGCTGCGTCGCGCGCCGAGAAGCATGCGACAGCCGCAGGCGTGTCTTGGCGGGCGAACTGCTCAAGGACCGGCTACTCGCCGTATACGCGCGCTCCCTCCCTTAGAAACGCCGGGCTTCGCCGAGAGGGCTCGGGCTCGTCGGTGTGAAGGCGCCTTCCCCAAGCAGACTGACCCGACTATCTCTCGACGCGCCGTGGCCGAGAGGAGCGTCGTCTCAGTCGTCTCAAAGGTGAAGATCGACGCCCGCCACGTCTGGCTCGCGTTCGCCGGAGCGGTGTTCATGTCTCTCGCGGCTCCGCCCGTGAGCTTCTGGCCGGTGGGCCTTTTGGCGTGGCTGCCTCTCGCGCTCGTCGTCGCCTCGGAGGACGTTGCCGGCGCCACGCTCGCGGGCTGGCTGCAAGGAGCGCTGGCGCAAGCGAGCGTCGTCGCAGCCGTGCCGGGAGCGCTGCATTCGGTCGTCAAGACGCCGTGGCCCGCGTCGATCGCGCTCTACGCCCTTTTGGCGTGTTTCGAGGGAGCCCGACAGGGTCTCGTGGCGCTTCTGGCGACTCGCGCCGTAAAGCGAGGCTTTCCGCTTTGGCTCGCGCTCCCCGTCGCGATCAGCAGCGCGGAGCTCGTGTGGCCGATGCTCTTTCCATGGACGACGTCGCTCTTTCTCAGCGCTGCGCCCATCCTCCTCCAGACCGCCGAGATTTTCGGCCGGCTCGGGATATCGCTTTGGGTGGGTGTTCTCGACGCGGCTCTCGCTATGGCGTCGACGCGTCTTGGCCGCCCTGCATTCTGGGTCTACGCGGCGGTCATCCCCGCGAGCCTCTTGGGCTTCGTCGTCGCCTACGGCGCCTGGCGAATGCGCGGCATGGACGACCTCGTGGCCACGGCACACGCCACGCGCATCGCCATCGTCCAGGGCGACATTCCAGACGTGCGCAACGATCCGCGGGATCCGGGTGTCCTCTATCGCGACGCCAGCATCGCACTCCTCGCCCATCAAGAGGCCGATCTTCTAATCTGGCCTGAGACGGCCATCTTCTATGTGACGGACGACCAAGATCTCGATCGAATCGTCTCCGATCGCATTCTTACTGGCCCGATGCACGATCCCGAGCACGCTCTCGATCCGCGCCTCCGAATCCGCGTGCCTCTCTTAACGGGAATGGTTCTTCGTAGGCATGCTCACGCGTCGCCGGCGCGCATCCGTAATGCCGACGGCACGATCCCGACCGAGCCGGCCCGCTTCACGAACTCCGCTGTTCTCGTCATGCCAGACGGGAGAGTGCGCGGCGTCTACGACAAGCGGAGCCTCGTTCCCCTGGGCGAATACATCCCCGGCGAGACGCAATTCCCTTGGCTTCGATCGCTCGTTCCATGGGCGGGGCGATTCTCTCCGGGCAACTCGTCTTCGCCTCTCGTAGTCGAAGGCAAGCGGATTCTCGTCTCAATTTGCTACGAGGACGTTCTTGCCGAAGCGACCCGCGAGGCCGTCGTTCAAGGCCATCCAGACCTGCTAGTTAACCTCACGAGCGATGCCTGGTTCGATGGATCGCGCATCCCGTATCTGCATCTCGAGCTCGCAAAGCTCCGCACCATCGAGCACCGGCGGTTCCTCGTTCACGCGACCAATACCGGCGTCACTGCTGTCTTCGATCCCGCTGGGAGGACCGCTTTTCTGCTGCCGGCGCGCCAGGAGGCCGCCGGCGTGGCTCGCGTGGCGTGGATGTCGGGGTATACCCCCTACGAGGCGATGGGGGACGTTCCCCTTTTCGTCACCACCATGCTGATGTTGGGAATGCTCTTCGTTCCGCGCCGCCGCCCTTGATGGGAGCGGAAACCATCGCGCGCGTCGAAATCAGAGCTTCTTCAGGCTGACCGCGAAACTGTCGATGCACTGGCTCGGGCAGCCTGTCGCCCCCGAGCCTGTGAAAATGCGCAGGAGGGTGACGTTGGGTGTTGTCCCGGTGTCCGGCGCGGGCCCGAACGGATCGGCGCTCCCGATGACGTCGACCGCGACGTTGACGTTGGCCGTGCATGTGCCGTTCGTCGCAGTATAAGCACCTCTAAAAACGTCGTTGGACCCACTCGGACTGTTCGGC